>NZ_AMFQ01000026.1:0-4057 GCF_000335555.1 Acinetobacter sp. WC-743
TCTTGTAGGAATTTTTCTAAATCCCCTGCCATCTGGGCATTTAAGTGCAACTGCATACGACGTAAGTCGGCTTCTTTAATTTTGCCATTGGCTGGATATAAACACTCAGCCATTAACCCCAACATTGGACGTAATGCCATACGCACATGGGCTTCGGTGTTCGGTTGTAAAAATAAACCGATTAAGTTCATGCTCAACAATGCTGCTTGTTGTACACCGGCATCAGCTTGTTTGGGTTCTGCGGCAAATAGAATCAGATCTAACACACTACCAGACAATGCAAAAATATTGGCAACTGTCGGGACATTGGCACTGGCTTTGATTTGTTCGAGGCTGGTATTTCCGCATGCTTGTAGATATTTCTGAATTTGATGCGCAATAAATTTATGGTCTTCTGTATGCGTCACACTGGCTAAGTTAAATACTGCCAATTCGACTGCTGGCTTTGTATTGTTTGTGCGAGATGTTTCTGTTGTATTGGACCCTGCGGTCTGGTTTTTACTGTCTATAAATGCCATGGGCTTAACCTTAATATAATAAATTGTAATTTTGTGGGTGTTCTACATCTTTGATACTTAAAATTTTATGATCAACAAGTAAATAAAACAGACTATCTCAGCTGAGTTGCATGAATAAAAATTAAAAAACTTTCTAATTCATTATAGTGATGCAGCAGGTAAGAATAAAAAATTAATATTCACTTGCGTTCAATTAAAAATTCTTAAATAAGAATAAATTTTGTTAGTTCATAAGATATGCTTATGCTAAGACATCATATCACCATATTTTTATTATTTACATGATTTTAAACATTAAAAAACCACTTAGGATAAATACACCTAAGCGGTTGTTTTATATGGTGGGCCCGCCCAGACTTGAACTGGGGACCAACGGATTATGAGTCCGCTGCTCTAACCAACTGAGCTACAGGCCCTATAAATACTGACGATAGAGTATTTTCGAGAAAGAATACTAGCGAAAATAAAATTGAATTACAAGAACTTTAACAACAACTTAGATTTAATGCATGTTTTTTGAACATTAGAGAGAGAATTCAACGAATTATGACAAAGCAACTCTACTTTGCAATATCGATTACACCAATATGACTAGTGAGGATTTTTACGTTTATCTAAATAAACTTCCAACCCGCTCCATAAACAAATCAAAATAAGGACAAAGATCATCACAATAAAAAAGGTCATAAACACACTGCAATCCTTTTGCGTATTGTTAAAATTTTAAGCTCGTTGCTTAACTAAGACTAAAGTCTAAAATATTCAATATCGATAGTGAATATGAGGTTGGTTATTTTTAAAAAAAAATAAATCTTATACTATTGTTTTTAATAATTAATTTTGGATTTATTCATTTAATCACGAAGATAAGACACAAATTTATTCAGCCAACTAGCTTTTTAAGCTTTGGAATTATTACTGTAATAGTGGCACTTCTATTCAAAAACATATACGATAATGATAATTGTTATTACTTGAGCAATATGAATCATGGCTTTGAATGCACATCGTACTTTTATTCAAGTGAAGGAAAAAATATATTTAGGTCCCAACTATATTCGTATCATTTTTGACTGTGTAGATACGGATAAATACAAACATACAAGTATTGGCGATAACAATAAAGTCTTTATTCCAAGACCTGACCAAAGTGAAATAGAACTTCCAGATTTTGATTTTGATCAACGTAAATGGATCGTCAACAATCCTACTCTTATGCCAGAAATTCGAACATATACCCATCGTGATATTGATCTAATCAATAAAACTTTAACCATTGAGTTCGCAATGCATGGTACAGATACGGTTGCTTGTCATTGGGCTGATCGTGCGCAACGAGGTGATCAAATTGGTGTCACCATGTCTACTGCGACACGAGACTTGATTCCCACTGGGCTTCAACATTATCTGATTATTACGGATAGTACAGGTTTAGCCGTTACACAAGCAATTTTAAAAACATTACCTACAAGTAGCAAAGCTTATGTGATTGCAGAAGTACCAACTATCGCAGATCGAATCGAATTAAAAACACAAGCTGATTTAGAACAAATATGGTTATATAACCCTACGCCCTTGAAGCAAAGCTTATTGGCAGATGAGTTAGCGAAACATCCAGAGCTGATCAATCTACCGCCGAGTCGTTATGCACACATCACTGCTGAATTACAAGCTGTACGTGCTTGTCGGAATATTCTCAGGAAACAAAGTGACTGGGGGAAAGAAGATTGTTATGCGTGCTCATATTGGCAAATTGGTAAAGCAGACAGTGAGCGATTTTCTAAAGTTGTTGATGATTGAAAAAAGAAGATACAGATAAGATCGTTGATTCATTTCAGCATCCTAACTATTCCCTTCTACAGCTTAGTCTCTATATCTTATAGAGACTAAGTGACATAGTGAAAGTAAAATTATTGAAGCCATAATCATAACTGTATCCTTTTAAAAACTTGTACCTTTTATTTTTGAATAGCCACCAGTTTACCATTTGTAAAATATAAATATTTATAACCCCAATATGTCCACTGTTCAGTCATTCCATATTTTGTGGTTAGTGAATTTACATTTAAAGGAGCACCCCATCTTGTATTTTTTAAAACTTGCTGTTTAGTCATTCCTATTCGTGCATCAGGTTTTTTCAATTGAGCTAAATATCTAGCTTCAGTTTCTTTATTTAATTTTTCATTTATAGCCTGCACTTTCTCCCATTCAGCCTGCACTTTCTCCCGTTCAGCTTTCACTTCAATCTCTCTTTTCTTAGCCTCAGCTATTAATTTATCTCTTTGATTTTTCAAATAATTCAAACATTCATTTTCTGCCTTTTCAATTTGAATTTTAGCGCCAACAAGAGGAATATATAAGTCATTTGTTTGATCAGAAGTAATCTTAATATTATTATTATCTTTAATAGGCTTAAAGGGATTAAACGAAAACTTTCGGTAGTAATTTTCATCTGAGTTTTGTTTCGCACCTTTGCTTATATAAAAATAATTTGAATTATCAACCCAAACCTTACCAGATGAAAAGTAGCTTTTATTTTCATTTGATTTAACTTTATCAAACTCAATATCTATATACTGTGGTTCACAAACATCAGTGTTATCGCCCCTAGTGAAGTAAGCACTTTTACTTGTTGAATCTATTGGTATTACAAATGCTATTGTTATTCCAGATTTAACTTCTTGATATTCTGCCCTAAATTGAGTGATATCATTCTTGTTATCAATTTTAGTATTAGTATTCCATTCTATTTTCTTTAAGCTTGTAGGTTTATTTGGTGAGTTTGAATCCAAACTTAATGGTCTTGACTCAATGGTGGCAGCATGGATAGCCCCAATGCTTACTATTAAAAATATCAATAAAGTTAATTTCATTTTATATTAACTGCCTTTTAACACAATATTGAAAATATTTGATTTAAATTTTGCCAATTAAATTAAAACTCAAGAGATTTCTTTTATCATTGACTCAGAACATATCATAAAAATTTTATTGCTGAATTCACTTTCAACTGTAGCTCTTTGCTTTTCATCAATAACTCTAGGTACTTTATATGCATCATAGACAATTGACTTAAAAAATGTACGTCTTGGACCAGGCATTCCAATTTGATTAACTTCGTTTAAAGCTTCAGTAATAGTCACACCAGTTTGTCTTTTTTGCATTACTTGCAATGCATAATTTGCCGATTCACCACATATTACTTCAATAAAATTATCTTCTGTTATTTCTTCAGCGCAAACTAAATGTGGAAAAAATATAAAAAAGATAGATAGCAATATTTTTTTCATTTATGTCTCAATTATAAAAATTAGCTTCCTTGCTTCATTTTTATAATTAAGAAAATCTAAAGTCAACTTAATTCGCCACACCTGGAGCATTATGTTTGATTTTAACACCTTGCGGTGTTGTCACTTTAGTTGTTGAAGCCGTATTAGCATGTATAGCTAAATATATAAAGTTTGCTACACTATAAAAAACCTTACTGACTGCTGTTATGCCTAAGCCATACTCCAATAATCTTCGATACAAAGCTCTAG
>NZ_AMFQ01000027.1:0-972 GCF_000335555.1 Acinetobacter sp. WC-743
ACAACACCTGTACCGTAGTCATAGCCAATAAACCAATTCATCGGTAGTTCACTGTTTAATGCTTCTTCTTCCTTGATCGAATTAAACCATTCGTAATTAATTGCTGTAAGCCAACTTACTGTTTTGATACCTTCAATTAAATCTCTTGCTAACAACATCGGATCACCTACATCCATTGCCCAAGCTTTACGAGCCATAAAAGCTTCAGTCGGTTCATTTTTATCACTTCGGATTTGAGAAATAATACAAGCATACCCAGCGTAGCCATATTTGGCTTTTAAACGTTGCGCAGACTTAATAAATAGATCAATAAAAGCTTTACTATTTTCACCAACCCATTCGATTGGCATAGAAAAAGTTAATGTACTTTGATAATTCTTTTTTTGAGCTTGCCATTGACTGCGCCCACTTACAAAAAACTCCCATGCACCAGTGGCAAACTTTTCAATGCCACTTGTGTAAAGTAAAGATAGTTCTTTCATTTGAGTGTAGTTGTTTAAAATTTTTCGAATGGGTTTGACCTTATTAAAAGTATTACTTGCGCTTTCACTTTTAGGAGGCTCTCCTTGCCACAACCAAGTTAAATGTGCTTTGGCATAGACTTGATAATCGTCAAAGCATTGAGCAATCGCTTCACGCATTTCATCGCTATAACCCTCTTTAAAGTATATAACCGCACGAATCGCAGGAATCGCACCGACATAGTCTTCCCCACCTTGTGGGGTGAGTAATCCACCACCAATTGCACCTTTTTCTTGTGTCGCAACCCATGCTTTGTAGTCTTGTTCTTTTTTAAAGTGCATATGATTAATACGCCCTATTACCAATCTATACGTTTATCTAAAAAAGCATACTGACTATTTAACTTAGGTTCATCTTGTAACTTTGTAAAATATTCGAGCTTTTGATCATCTTCTATATCAAAACGAGCTAACCAGTGATTGGCTAAATAGCCTTTAATCAGTGGAATTT
>NZ_AMFQ01000028.1:0-441 GCF_000335555.1 Acinetobacter sp. WC-743
ACTAAGAAATTAGGTGACACCGTTTCGATTACGGGTGATACGAACATTAGTACAGTTGCAACAACTGATGGTGTACAGGTTAAGTTAAATCCAAACTTAGATTTAGGAGCAACTGGTAGCGTTAAAACGGGTAATACCACGATTAACAATGCAGGTGTAACAGCTGACCAAGTTACGGTTGGTGGTGTTGTTATTAACAACACATCAGGTATTAATGCTGGTGGTAAAGCGATTACCAATGTAGCAGCACCAACAAATAACACAGATGCTGCTAACAAGAAGTATGTAGATGATGCAGGTACAGCATTAACCAATTTGGGCTTTGGATTAAAAGCACAAGACGGTACGACTGTGAACAAGAAGTTAGGTGAAGCAGTTGATATTGTTGGTTCAAACAGCAACATCAGTACAAAAGTAAATGCAGGTAAAGTAGAAGTTGCA
>NZ_AMFQ01000029.1:0-261 GCF_000335555.1 Acinetobacter sp. WC-743
CAACTGAAAGATGATATTCAACTGAACCAATACGATAAACATCGCAATATTGATGTGGTGACTGCCCGATTGGATGGCTCTCAGTTTGATCAATTCATAGGGGGAGGCTTAACCCAATATGGTGCTTCAACGAGTTATGGTCGTGTGAAATTTAAAAATGATAATGCTGCTGCTTTAGATAACCAAACAGCAAAAACAGCAGGAGATTACTACACTGCAACACTCAATCTTTCACGTCTACAAAATCTGGGTGGCAAGGGT
>NZ_AMFQ01000030.1:0-284 GCF_000335555.1 Acinetobacter sp. WC-743
AAACGGAACTATGAAAGTTCTATTGCATTAGCTTGTATATTTTTATGGCTCCCATTGTAGGTTAAATTATGAACCCTAAATGTCAACAGACCCTATATTTGTCTAGAATATATCTAAAAAGGTAATGCTTAATCAAGATAAAATCATTTGAAGAAATATCTGTGCTAAAAAATAAATTTTTTTGACCTTTATTATTCATGTTGTTGAATTTTTTTAGGGCGTGTTGACACTTTTAGATTAAAAAATAGCGAAGTAGTAAAATTAAATCGCCAAACCCAATTCTA
>NZ_AMFQ01000031.1:0-52116 GCF_000335555.1 Acinetobacter sp. WC-743
ATCCGCAGTCACTGCGAAGTCGCCTGCAACTGGTGGATTTAATGGATCAAGCGCTTCACTGTAGTTCAGCGTTAAGGTCGTACCCAATGGATCAACTGTCGCATTGACAAAGGTTGGTGCTGTGGTATCTCCACCTGGAACCGTCGAATCGTTGTTGACTGGTGTTGCAGGTAAGCTCGCTGCATCATTGCCTGCTGCATCCTGAATTGCATTGACATCATTGCCTGCCGTTGGATCGGTATAACCCACTTCAACCGCTTGACCTGCTGTCACTGGTGTACCTAAAGTAAGCACAACAGTTGAACCATTCACACTCACACCAGTCACTGCAACAATCTGACCATCTGCTGTTACAGCAAAGCTGTTGATCAAAGGTAAATTAGCACTATCCAGATCTTTATTATAAGTTAAAACTAATTGAGTTCCTGTATTGTCCACTGTAGCACTAACAAAAATAGGGGGTGTAGTGTCTGTACCTGGAACTGTCGAATCATTGGTCACTGTTGTTGCAGGTAAGCTCGCTGCATCATTGCCAGCTACATCTTGAATCGCGTTGGTATCATTGGCTGTCGTTGGATCGGTATAAGCTATTTGAACACTTTGCCCTGTTGTAATTGGTGGAGCTAAAGTCAATATAACGTTATTGCCATTAATTGATACGCCAGTAACAGTTACGGATTGCCCCCCCGCAGTTACAACAAAACTATCTGGTGTTGGTAAATTTGTTGAATCAAGAGCTTCACTATAGGTCAGCGTTAACTGTGTCCCACTATTATCAACATTTGCAGATTCAAATTGCGGGTTTGTTACATCCCCAGCAGTAATATCAATGGCTTTAGGATTACCTCCTCCATCTGTTACTGTGACTGTAACCTTTTCACCATCAGCCAATGGACGAGTCAGTTGAATATCATCAACCACGTTATTCCCAGTGATCGTGCCTGTACCAATCACATTACCGTTGCTGTCGGTAATTTTTACTTGCCCTGGTTCATTTGAGGTAACTTCGATATGCGTTGCATCTTGAACCGTAGAAGTGATGATTGGCGCGGTTACATCCCCAGCTGTGATTTCAATCGTTTTTGGATTACCTCCTCCATCTGTCACTGTCACTGTGACCTTTTCACCATCAGCCAATGGACGAGTCAGTTGAATATCATCAACCACGTTATTCCCAGTGATCGTGCCCGTACCAATCACATTGCCATTGCTGTCGGTAATTTTTACTTGCCCTGGTTCATTTGAGGTAACTTCTATATGAGTTGCGTCTTTAATATTTGATTCAATAATTGGTGGTGTTACATCTCCTACCGTTATTACTTTTTCTGTTTGATTACCTGAAGTATCAATAACATCTACAATAATTTTGCTGCCATCAGTTAATGTAGTATTTAAATCAACATTTAGCTCCCCATTAGAACCTATTACTCCCTCTCCAATTGTTTGACCAGCTTCATTTTTTATAATAACTTTGCTACCTGGTTCATTTGAAACAATATGAACAGTGTTATTATCAACAATATTTACTTCAACTTCTGGTTTTGTAACATCCCCAACATTTATTGTTTCTGTTGTTTTATTTCCAGCATTATCAATTGCTGTAATTGTAATTTTTTCATTATCGACCAATGGTCTTGTCAAAGTAATATCCAGCGAACCCGCCTGATTTAATTGACCACTACCAATTGTTTTTCCAGTAGAATCAACTATGGTTATCTTACTTGCTTCATCCGCAGTTATTTTAATTTTTTGATTATCTAAAATCTGATGTGTTATTTTAGGAGCAGTCTTATCACCATTTCCAGAATGATTTGAACTTCCACCACTACTTCCTGCAGCTGCGGCTATGCCTATAATTCCTGCTGCACCTGCAACCCATGCCCATACTGGTACTGCTGCATGCTCACCAACCAAATATTCATGAAAATCATTAATACCCAGATAATCAATTTTAGTCACAGTGCCATTTGCATCAAATTCAAGGAATTCAAGTAAATAATGTTTTCCATCTGAAGTTTCTATAGTAAATTCTTTTGGTTTTTCTCCAATAAAAAAGTCTTCAATAACAACTTTTTCTCCGCTTTGTAAATACACCTCCAGATTATTATTAACTTTAACAATTTTGGCTATTTCAGCACTATCTAAATTGACTTTATAAACAGCGTGATGTTTATTCACTAAATCCTGAGTCAGAATTTTAGCCGTTCCTTTTTCATAAATTGTGATGTTTTTCATAATAGTTCTTCCGTCTTATAATTCACTCTTATGCAAAAAAGATAAATAAGTGCGACAAAATTCACAAGTGTATAGTTTTAATAATAAAAATGAATAACATTATAAAAAATATTAGTTGTCTATAATAACTAATATATTTAAAAGAATTTCGTGATGTGCTTATCATTTATTTATTTTTATTCAATATTTTTAGACTGTCTATACGCAATTAAATTTAATTATCGTTTTATATTCATCATTTGCTGTTGCTTTCATCATTTTTACAAATTTATTAATCTTTTATTAATAATCTTATATTCTGATAAAAACCATCTACAGCGTAAGCTGATTAACCATGATTTTTATAGACAAGTGATTTCCATTTAAAATTTACGGGTATTATTGAAACTTAAAAATTATTGATAAATTAAATTTTATATAAAAAATGTAATTTTTTTTATCAATGTAAATAATATTGCAAAAAAAACATATTATGCAAATTTAATAAATTAAGAATTTATTTTTATTTAACCAATAGTTTGTATTAAAAAAAAAAATGGAGTATAAAACTCCATTCTTTTAATAATATTAATTAAACAGTAAAATCATCACCCAAATAAACTTGACGTACTGTTTCATTTGCCAATACTTCTTCAGGAGTGCCTTCTGCAATGACTGCTCCCTCACTCACAATATAAGCATGCTCACAAATTGCTAAAGTTTCACGAACGTTGTGATCTGTTATCAAAACACCAATACCGCGATCTTTCAACTGCCGAATAATATCTTTAATATCTCCAACAGAAATTGGATCTACCCCTGCAAAAGGCTCATCCAATAGCATAAACTTGGGATCTGCTGCCAAAGCTCTTGCGATCTCAGCACGGCGACGTTCCCCCCCCGAAACACTCATGCCTAATGAATCTTTGATGTGGGTAATTTTAAAGTCTTCCAACAATTCTTTTAGACGTTGTTGTCGCTGTTGTTTATTGAGATCTTTTCGAGTCTCAAGAATTGCCATAATATTATCAGCGATCGTGAGCTTTCTAAAAATAGAAGCTTCCTGTGGCAGATAACCAATTCCTTTACGTGCACGTTGATGCATGGCTAAGTCGGAAATATCTTCATTATCTAAATGAATTTCGCCTTTATCCATACGAACCAAACCAACAACCATATAGAAGCTTGTTGTTTTACCAGCACCATTTGGACCAAGCAATCCGACTATTTGCCCGCTTTGCATACTAAAAGAAACATCTTTTACCACCCAGCGTTTACTATAAACTTTGGCTAAGTGTTTAATACACAGTGTTTGGCTTTGATTCGAAGCTGTCATTAATCACGTGCTCCAGGGAAAGACTTAGCACTGTTTGGTGGAATAATAATTTGCACACGTCCTTTAGATGAACCTGTTGTATTCGATGAACCCGAAGCTTCAACATCACCTTTGTTCATACTATATTTTAAAGTGCTGCTTCGGATACTTGCTCCATCTTGGTATAGATAAGCATTTCCAATCAGGTTGATAATACCAGTCTCAGCATTGTAAACAATTTTTTGTGCTTCACCGCGCGCCACGCCTTTTGCACTGTCTACCTGCTGTTGAAATTTTGCTGGTCCACCTGTCGCAGTAATAGTGCTAATTTGTTTACTTTTATTCAATTGAGCAACAATTGAAGACGCTTGTAGCTTCATTGTACCTTGTTCAATAATGACATTGCCGGTATAGGTTGTCACACCTGTCGCTTCACTATACGTTGCTTTATCAGCAACAAGTGAAATAGGCTGATTACGGTCTGATGGTAATGCAAATGCCGTTGCTGACAAGCTCAACATACTGATCGTACAGATCGCTTTTCTCAGGAAAGATTGTTTCAGTGAAAAGATCTTAATTAGGTACATACTTTCCTCGAATATTTGCAAATTCATATTGACCTTGGTTTAAATCAGCTTTTAAACCCTGACTAATAAATTCTGCATCAGGTGCATTGACAGTAACTTGGTGAGTTGTTTCGAACTGACGAGTTTTAGGATAGCCTGTTAATTCATCTGTTTGAAATTCCATCGTCCCACGTTCACCAAGTTTAGTTGCTTTAACCTGTCCAGATAAAACAACCTTCTCATTGTCATTAAATCCTCTAGCTTCTTTGGCAAAAAAAGTTGAATCAACTTGATTTTGATTAAACATTGAAGCATTGAGATTGCTGAGTTTAGACGTTTTTCTTTGTAAATCTTGTTCTAGATGATCAACTTGAGCACGAACATAAAGATTGCCCTTTTCATCGGTCTGGACCAACTGAATACCTTCAGCAGAATAGGTCATGCTTTGTGCTGAATTTCCATCCAGCTTTTTACCTTTCCCGCTGTAATAGTAATAGCCACCACTAATTGCCGCAATGACAACAGCGGTCACATATAGAACCTTAGTATCCATAAATTATATTCAACATTTGATCAATCTGAATTTAAGCTATTAATGCGGTATAGCTGTATATTTTTCAAGTAGTTCTTGGTAAGTGCCTTTAGCCATCAGCAACATATCGCAAACTTCCCGTACCGCCCCACGTCCACCCATTGCTTGTGTGACTAAATCTGCTCGACGGCGAACTTCAACATGACCATTAGGTACTGTAACTTTCATTCCAGCCAGTGCAAATGCTGAAAGATCAGGCCAGTCATCGCCCATGTATAAACAATCTTCAGGATCTAAATTAAGTTGTGCACATGCTTCTCTAAGCGCAACACCCTTATCTTCTCGACCTTGGAAAATCAAATCGACACCGAGATCAGACATACGTTTTTCTACGATGTGACTTTTACGTCCAGTAATGATAATGACTTTAATCCCAGATTTTTGGACCAATTTCATGCCCAATCCATCACGAATATCAAATGATTTGATTTCGTCTCCAGAATTGGTCAAAGTCACAAAACCATCACTCAAAATTCCATCTACATCTAAAACCAATGCTTCAATATGACGCGCTTGTTCTAATAAAACATAAGAAGCCATTGATTAATTTACTCCAGCTTGAATCAAATCATGCATACTAATAACACCAATCACTTTATGATGCTCATCGACAACCACAAATTGACTAATTTTCTTTTCATTCATTTTTTCCAAAGCTTCCACAGCTCGTGCTTCTTTAGAAATCGTTGATGGGTTTTTAATCATCACCTCAGACACAGCTAAATTCACATCAAAACCTTGTTGCTTATCAATTAAACGACGCAAGTCACCATCTGTAAAAATACCCAATAAAGTGTCATTTTCATCGACAATCGTGGTTAAACCCAAACGTTTATTAGAAATTTCATACAGTACTTTATTCATAGGTGTATTGGGTAATACTTTGGGTAAGTCATTGCCTGTGTGCATTAAATGTTTCACATGCAATAACAGACGCTTACCTAACGCTCCAGCGGGATGAGACATCGCAAAATCATCCGCAGTAAAACCACGTGCATCTAACAATGCCACTGCTAAAGCATCACCTAATGCCAATGTTGCAGTTGTACTCGATGTCGGTGCTAAGCCCAATGGACAAGCTTCTTTAATATTTCCAAGTGTTAGCGCCACATCGGCATTTTGTGGCATCGGACCTTTATCATCACCACTGATGGTAATTAATGGAACTTCCAAATATTTAATGAGTGGCATCAGCATCATAATTTCATCACTCTTTCCAGAGTTTGAAATCGCAATCAGTACATCACCTTTAACCAACATGCCCAAATCACCATGACCAGCTTCGCCAGGATGCATAAAAAATGAAGGCGTTCCTGTAGAGGCAAAAGTTGCAGCCATTTTCCGTCCAATATGCCCTGATTTTCCCATCCCAGTAATCACTAGACGACCTTGGCATTGCAAAATAATTTCGCAGGCGCGGGTAAAACGCTCATCGATTTGGGTCGCTAAAATTTCTAAGGCATGCTCTTCAATGCGCAAGGTTTCAAGCGCAACTTTTTGAAAATCAACATGATTTGACTTATTTTCAGAATTCAAAATGGACTTACCTTAACTCTAGACGAGTTTTGAATATCAAACGGAATATTTTTGCTATTTTAGCATAGCAATACAATAGCCTGCTTTCCTAAATGTATAAATTTCATTTTCTTAGAAAATTAACGTATAAATCTTTATGAAATATGGAGCTTAGGTTAAGATAAATCACCCTTTTGTTGAAACATTTAGAAAACCTATGCAACCATTTGTTCTTTACAACTCTGAGCAACGTAAAAAAGTTGAATTTGTTCCCCGTAAAGAAGGACATATCGACATGTATGTGTGCGGTATGACAGTTTATGATTACTGTCATATTGGACATGCTCGAGTGATGGTTGCTTTTGACTACATCATTCGTTTTCTACGCAGCCAAGGCTGGAATGTAAAATATGTTCGAAATATCACCGATATTGATGACAAGATCATTGCACGTGCCAACGAGAATGGTGAAAGTATTACGGCATTAACAGACCGTTTTATTCAAGCGATGAATGAAGATGCAGAAAATCTGGGCTGTCTACATCCAGATGAAGCACCCCGTGCGACCGATTATATTGATCAGATGCAAAATATGATTGGTCATTTAGTCAATAAAGGTGCTGCTTACCCTTCTGCAAATGGTGATGTGTATTTTGAAGTTGAGAAATTTGCCAAATACGGTCGCCTTTCTGGACGTAAACTGGATGATATGCAAGCTGGCGCTTCTGAGCGTGTCGATGTAGACGTTGAGAAAAAACATCCATTCGATTTCGTGCTTTGGAAACATGCCAAAGAAAATGAACCTTCATGGGCTTCACCATGGGGTAATGGACGCCCTGGTTGGCATATTGAATGTTCAGCAATGTCGACCTGCTGCTTAGGCAATCATTTCGATATTCATGGTGGTGGTTCAGACCTTTTATTCCCACACCATGAAAATGAAATTGCACAATCAGAAGCTTCTACAGATGAACAATATGTGAATTACTGGATGCATGTTGGTTTTATCAATGTAGATGGTGAGAAAATGTCTAAATCATTAGGCAACTTCTTTACCATTCGTGATGTGATGGAGAAGTTCCACCCAGAAGTGATTCGCTATTTTATTGTCTCTTCACACTATCGCAGCCCGGTGAACTTTTCTGACTTTGCATTAAAAGAAGCAAAAACAACACTTTCTCGTTTCTATCATGCATTTAAGGCATATCAGCAAGTGTATGCTGATCTATCTACAGATGTACTTGATGAAACATTTGTGGAACGCTTTAATATCGCGATGCGGGATGATTTCAATACTTCAGAAGCAATTGCAGTATTGTTCGAAATCATTAAAGAACTGAATCGTGCAGTTAAAGAAGAAAATGCAGAGCAAGCAACGCTTTATTATTCGACTTTACGCCATTTGACCAATATTCTAGGTTTAGTTCAGTACAATGTTGATGAGTTTTTAAAGTCTGATATTGGGCAAGAAGCATTGGGCTTATCTGAAGCTGATATTACAGATTTTATCCAGCAACGTGTAGATGCCAAAAAAAATAAGGACTTTGCGCGTGCTGATGAAATTCGCCAGTCTTTACTTGCTCAAGGAGTGGTACTCGAAGATACTCGTCAAGGTACAATTTGGCGTCGCGCTGATTAATTCAGTCATGTAATATTTTCCAATAAAAAACCTGATTAAGATCAGGTTTTTTATTGGTTTTATGTTTTTAAGCAGATTTCATCGTTCCTGTTTCTTCAAACTGCGCATGCCAAGACAAAGCCTCACGTAAAAGATGTGGTGTTTGCCCACCTAATACACATGCCCGTTCAAAATAATCCGTCAATTCATTCCGATAAGATGGATGTGCACAGCATTGTATAATTTTAAGCGCACGCTCCCGAGGAGCTAACCCTCTTAAATCAGCCAATCCTTGTTCTGTCACTAAAACATCAATATCGTGTTCTGCGTGATCACAATGACTGACCATAGGTACAACTGAAGAAATTGCACCATCTTTGGCAATCGACTTGCTCACAAAAATAGCCAAATGGGCATGGCGAGTAAAGTCCCCTGATCCCCCAATACCATTCATCATTTTGCTACCTCCCACATGTGTTGAATTTACATTTCCATAAATATCAAACTCTAATGCGGTATTGATTGCAATGATTCCCAAGCGCCGAATGATTTCAGGATGATTCGACAGCTCCTGTGGACGTAACACGATTTTATCTTTATAGCGTTCAAAATTTGTCATCACATGCTTGGCACATTCATCAGACAAAGTCATTGAACAACCTGAAGCAAACTTCATTTTGCCAGAGTCAATTAATTCAAATGTACAATCTTGCAAAACTTCTGAATACATTTCTAAATCATGAAAGTTTGAATGTGCAAAACCAGCAAAAACAGCATTTGCAATTGAACCAACGCCAGACTGTAATGGACCTAAGTTTTCAGGTAAACGCCCAAGTGCTACTTCATTTTCAAAGAAGTGTATCAAGTGCTGTGCGATAGCAAGTGTTTCATCGTCTGCTTGATCCATCTTAAATGAAGTATCTGGAATATCATTCAAAACAATGGCTGAGATTTTACTAGGATCGATATGAATACCAAAAGTTCCAATGCGATCACTCACTTGAGTAAGAGGAATTGGATCGCGATAAGGTCGCTTCTTTGGAAGATAAATATCATGCACCCCTTCCAGTATCGGATGAATAGTTGTGTCAATTTCAACAATTACCTGATCTGCCATTTCAACAAAATTTGCTGCATTTCCACATGAACCTGTTGGAATGATTTGTCCATCTTCAGTAATCGCAGTGGCTGCAATAATCGCCACATTGGTTTTTGCTAAATTATGATGGCGAATATTATCTGCAACTTCAGATAGATGTTGATCAATATACATGACCTCGCCTGCATTAATTGCTTTACGTAAAATAGGATCAGCCTGATAAGGGTAGCGACGTGCCAAAGCATGCGCTTCAGTTAAGCGACCATCTATACGGTTACCTAAACTTGCACCAGTCGCCAAAGTAATTTTCAAAGGATGCAGTTGCGCATAATCTGCCAATGCTAAAGGGACTGCTTTTGCCTCGCCTGCACCGCCAAAACCACTTACACCGACCACTGAACCATCTTTGATTAAACTCACAGCCTGTTCAGCAGACATTATTTTACTGTGCAGGCAATTTAAGCGTACACGTTCCAAACCGTTAATCATTTAAATAAATCTCAAAAATATGAAAATAAAGCATGAAAGCGCCTCCCCCCCCTGCGAACAGGGATGGAAGAGATTTTGAATTATTCGTTTATGAAAGGGATAGGATTAAATTAATTCAATGGCAATTGCTGTAGCTTCACCACCACCAATACATAGTGCTGCAATACCTTTCTTACCACCAGTGCGTTTTAAAGCATGAATAAGCGTGACAATAATGCGTGAACCAGAAGAACCTAACGGATGCCCTAATGCACAAGCACCACCATGGATGTTGACTTTATTTGCATCCAGTTGGAAAGCATCTATCGCCAACATGGCAACCATTGCAAAAGCTTCATTCACTTCCCATAAATCAACATCTTCAACATTCCAGCCTGTTTTCTTTAATACTTTTTCAATCGCACCGACTGGTGCAATCGTAAATTCAGAGGGGTGCTGAGAATGTGTCGCATATGCTGATATTTGTGCCAGTGGCTTTAAACCACGTTGTTTGGCTTCTTCACTTGAGGTAATCACCAATGCCGAAGCACCATCAGAAATTGAACTTGAATTCGCAGCGGTAATGGTACCGTCTTTCTTAAATGCTGGACGTAAAGTTGGAATTTTATCTGCTTTGGCATTCAATGGCTGCTCATCTTGCTCAACCACAACTTCGCCTTTGCGAGATGATACTGTAACAGGCACAATTTCAGCTTTAAAATAACCATTATTAATCGCTGTTACCGCTTTATTCAAAGAACCAATTGCATACGCATCTTGCTGTTCACGTGTATAGCCCTTTTTATCTGCCATTTCTTGCGCAAGAATACCCATGGACAACCCTGTTTCAGCATCTTCCAAACCTTCCTGAAACATATGGTCAATGACCTTACCATGCCCCATTCGATAACCAGCACGTGCTTTTTCAAGCAAGTATGGTGCATTTGTCATAGACTCCATACCGCCCGCAACAACAATATTCGCCGAACCTGCCTGAATTGCATCAGCAGCTTGCATGACTGCTTTCATACCTGAGCCACAAATTTTATTGATCGTGGTTGCACCCGTTGAATCTGGCAATCCAGCTTGGCGCATGGCTTGACGTGCAGGACCCTGTTTTAGACCCGCAGGAAGCACACAACCATAAATCACTTCATCAATATCTGTAGGCTGTAAACCTGCACGAACAATTGCTTCTTTAATGGTAACTGCGCCTAAATCTGGGGCTGTACAAGATGATAAAGCACCTTGAAATCCTCCCATTGCTGTACGTACTGCTTCAACAATTACGATCATTTTTATCTCCCTGTCCATTGATTTTAAATCTTGTTTTAAACCACAAAGAAGTAAACAACCTTATGGTTTGCCATTGTCAATCTCAAATTTTAAGCCTGTGCTGTAAAATAATCTTCAGGCAGTTGCATAATGAGATCAGCACCAGCTTGGATACGCTGTATTCTTGTCGCTAAGTCTGGAAGCACTTTAGCAACATAATACTGTGCTAAGACCAATTTGTTTTGATAAAAAGTGTCTGATTTACTTTGAGCCGCTTGAGCTATTCGTGCAAACATATAAGTAAAGCTCAACAAGCCAACCACATGTAAATAATCTACGGCAACTGCACTCGGAAAATCTGGACTCACTTTTGACTGCTCAATAATTATTTTCGTGATTTCGTCGACTTGAGCACAGACATCCAATGTGACCGCCTTAATTGACATTGCGTCCTCCATACTATCGGCAAATTCACGTATTTCTGTCAGATAGTCTGCGATAAAGGCACCATTCGATTTAATTGTTTTTCGTCCAATTAGATCGAGTGCTTGAACACCATTGGTTCCTTCATAAATTTGGGAAATTCTCAAATCACGAATACATTGTTCCATTCCCCATTCACGAATATAACCATGCCCACCGAAGCACATTTGCGCTTCAAGTGCCGCATCCAGTGCCTTATCGGTCAGATATGCTTTTGCAATAGGTGTTAGCAATGCCACACGCTCATTGGCTTTTGTTATGCAATCAATGTCTGTTGAGAATTTGGTGATATCAAGTTGTTGTCCAACATACACAGCAAATGCACGTGATGCTTCATTATTGGCACGTGAGTTGAGCAACATACGGCGCACATCAGCATGAACCAGGATTGAGTCAGCAGGCTTATCTGGAGATTGTTGACCTGATGCAGGTCGCCCCTGCAAACGATCTGTGGCATATTGCGCTGCATTTTGATAAGCAAACTCTGACGCACCGATTCCCTGAATCCCCATAGAAAGGCGCTCATAATTCATCATAATAAACATGGCTGCTAAGCCTTCATTTTCTTTACCTACAAGATATCCTTGAGCAGCATCGAAATTCATGACACATGTTGCTGAGCCTTTAATTCCCATTTTATGTTCAATAGAACCTGCAGTAACCGTATTACGCTTACCCAATGAACCATCTTGATTGATAAGAAATTTCGGTACGATAAATAAAGAAATACCTCGGGAACCTGCTGGAGCATGCGGCGTTTTGGCTAATACAAGATGAATAATATTCTCACTGAGATCATGCTCTCCACTGGTAATGAATATTTTTGTTCCTGAAATATTGTATGAACCATCATTATTAGGTACTGCCTTTGTTTTGATAATCCCTAAATCAGTACCTGCATGGGGTTCTGTTAGACACATGGTCCCTGACCATTCCCCGGTATAAAATTTTGGTAAGTAAGTGGCTTTTTGTTCTTCTGATGCTGCTTGATCAATTGCCATCCCTGCACCCACAGTCAACAGTGGGTACAACATAAATGAAGGATTGCAACTCCAAATCATCTCATCTGCAAGCACGGTCAGCATTTTAGGCATGCCTTGACCACCCCATGCTTCATTGGCACCTAAACCAATCCAACCGCCTTGGGCAAACTGTTGAAAAGCTTCTTTAAAACCACGTGGAGTTTTAACTTCACCTTGGTTAAATTCAGCACCGCCTTCTTCATCCGCACTACGATTTAAATCCAGAATGACATTTTTAGAAAATTTTGCCATTTCTTCTAATATTGCATTGGCAGTTGCCATGTCCAAATGCGCTAAATTCTCGTTCTCTTGCCAGAACGTTTCAGCCTTAAACACATCTTGAAGAATAAATTGCATATCTTTCAGTGGTGCATTGTAAATTGGCATGATTGCTTTCCTTGTGACATGACTTTTCAGTTGCGACTAAAGCCGTGTATAAATCTTTTTGCATTAAAAAAAACAAACACCTCATTCATCAACCTTGCTATTTTATATATAAAACATATATAAATTTACAAAGATTGATCAACATTAGAAGTTTACTTTCTTTAAACACCCCTTAGCTAAAGCCTTATATAATTTGTAAAAATAAAGAAATTACAAGTTTTTTAAGACAAAATTAAGTCAAAAAACAATAATCCAATTCTTAAAATAATGGAAACATATTTACATAATTTGACCTCATAGGTTCAATTTTATTGACTTTAAAAAAGAAAATTCTTTATCTTTTGCCAATTGATAAATCAATGATTTTTGACTTGGAATCTCAGGGTTCTTTTGAAATATTTTCTTGAAAATGACGACTATAGTTTTATTGAATAACTCAAATAGCTGATATACTCTGATTCTAGTTCTTCATCAGTGGTTTTGGATTAATAGAATGAGTTCAGTGCGCCAACAAAATTTTCTTCTCCGTAAAGAGAAAATTTTAGCAATGGCAGAAACCTTATTGCTTGATAATAATCAGGATATTACTTTAAGTGAGCTTGCCGCAGAACTTGATATTGCTAAAGGCACGATTTACAAGCACTTTAAAAGTAAAAATCAACTCTACCTTGAACTGATTATCTTAAATGAAAAAAGACTCTTAGATATTTCCAAAGCCTACCATCACGACATTAAAATTTATGTCTCTCAATATATGCTGTATAACATGCTGAATTCGAATCGTACGATTCTATTACATGTGATCGAAGAGCGCTTAACCAACAATGAACGCAAGCTCAAAGATTTATTTGAAGAACTTTATTCAATCCGTGAGCAACGAATTTTAGAGATTAAAGACCTCTTTGGAGCACATCTCAAATCATTAAACAGCATTATGTCGATCCGTGATTATCTGTCTTATATTTGGACAGTCACCTATGGCGCATCCCTACTGTTAAATTCAACCCATTATCAAAAGTCAATTGGCTCTCGTGAACGCTTGATTAAACTTTACGTCAATCAAGCCCTGATGACACCTGATAAATTAACTGATTCAGAAACCTCAAATGACTGATATTCATTGTTTTCTGATCAGATTCACTGTTTAGTTAAGACATTATGATTTGCTATATATCTAATTCGTTTTGAGGACTGAGTAACTGACTAGGTAATGGCATGGAATTTACTTGACTAAAAATTTCATAACACATATGTCTGAGCCACTGATGGCTGGTTTTATGGTGACAGGACATATGCCAATACTGTTTAATCGAATAGGTCGGAAACGAGATAGGTGCAGGAAAAATCTGTAAATTTCCTCGAGACAACAAAACTTCGCTCAAATAATACGGAACGGTTGCAATCGAGTCAGTATCTTGTACCACCAAGCCCACACCGAGATAACTTGGAATGCGCATCAACACATTGCGTTTTAAATCCAAATTCAATAGCTCATTGGCAATGTGATAATGCCCTACTCCTGCATCAATATCGATGTGAGATTCACTCAAATACTGTTCAACAGTCATACTTTGTTGATTTAAACGTGGATGATCTTTTGAAGCAATCACCACATAGAACTGTTCAAATAATTTTTGTTGATAGAATCCATTTTCCAATTGCGGTAAAAAGCCAATGGCTAAATCAATTTCTCCATTTGCCATTTGATAGCTGGTTTCAGAAGTAATGGCACGAACATTTAATTTAACATGAGGTGCATGTTGTTTGAGGTATTGAGAAATCTTTGGAAGCAAAACCAAATGTGAAACATCCGTCATAGCAACAGTAAACTGTTGATGCGATGCTGTTTCGTCAAAGTTCACACTAAAGTTATTGATAATTTCAACTTTGCTCAGAGCCTCGCTCACCAGAGGATAAAGCTGTTTCGACAATTCAGTAGGCACCATTTCATTACCAATCCGTAAAAATAACGGATCGTTATAGTGAGCACGGATTTTGTTCAGAATATTGCTTACTGTAGGTTGGCTCATTGCTAAATGGTCTGCAGCAACAGACACACTTTTAAATTTGTAGATATAGTAAAAAATACTGAGCAACTTACAATCTAACTCAAACACGAAATTACAACTCTCACATTTTTTGTATTCGGTGCTATATCTTCTGCTTTTTTATAAAAATTTCCAATGTTTTAATGTACCGATTTTAAACAATCAGACCAGTGATGAAAAATAGGTACATTTGACTTGTATTCATTTCTATTCTTTTACAAATAAATCAACCATTAATTCATCGTCTGAATCTGTATAACGATATTCAGAAAAATCTGAGATGCCTGATTCTCGAAGAATATCTTCATCAATCAACAATCGCCCAGTCAATGCACGTTGTTGGCTATTCAATATATGATAAGCAGCATCCGCCATGATATTTGGTTTACGTGCCTTACTGAACAACGCCTTACCACCTAAAGAAAACTCAATTGCAGCAGTTGCAATGATCGTTCTTGGCCAAAGTGAATTTACACTGATTCCATAGCTAGCAAACTCTTGATTCATCCCCAAAGTCAACATACTCATACCATATTTAGTAATGGTATATGGTGCATAACTAGCAAACCATTTCTCATCTAGATTCAAGGGCGGAGAAAGATTGAGGATATGCGGATTATCGCTATTTTTTAAATAAGGTAAAGCAGCTTGGCTACATACCATCACCGCACGTGTATTGATTTGATACATCAAATCAAAACGATTTGGGTCAAGTAGTTCAACACCAGATAATTTAATTGCACCCGCATTATTGATTAAAATATCAATCCCACCAAATTGCGCGACGGCTTGCTGCATGGCTGCTGCCACAGCAATTTGATCTCTCACATCCAATTGAATTGCCAACGCCTTCCCACCTGCTGCTTCAACCTCTTTCGCAACAGTAAAAATCGAACCGCCCAATTTTGGATGTTCTTCTGCAGATTTTGCAGCAATCACGATATTCGCGCCATCTTGAGCAGCTTTTAGTGCGATTTCACGCCCTATTCCACGACTTGCACCCGTGATAAAAAGTGTTTTTCCTTGAAGTGACATAACATCCTCTTTGTATTTGTTTTACGGTTAGATCTGTTGACACTTCATAGATGCTGGAGAGATTCGACATTTTTAACCGACACAAGGCTTTTGAAACTCAATCGTTCTAAATCAACAAGAACTAAAGCTCGAGCAACAAAATATTCACGTCCCATGAGGTTATGATTAAAACTACAACAAACAATGCAATCCATGGTTGAGATGTCAACAAACTCTAATCTACTAAATTTTATTTTATTCTTATAGTATTAAAACTTCCAATTTATGTACTCACTAGTACATTAATTATTTTAATTTTATCTCGCCCAAAAAAAAGCTTGCATATGCAAGCTTTTGATATATTCCCATGAAAAATTTAAGCTGCCCCAACCTTTGGACTCGCGCCAATCTGCCATACAAAAGGTAAAGGCTCATGATTCACTTCCCAGTCTCCAATCACTTTTTCCTTATAAACTAAAGGATTATGTGAAGACACGACTCGTGCATTTCGCCAAAAGCGATCAAGCTGCTTAGATGTTGTACTGGCTGATGCACCCAATGCATTAAACAATTGACTGGTTAGCTCCAACACCAACGCAGAGATCACCACTTGACCTTGTGCCGACTCAAGTTCAGCATCATTATTCGCCTGAATATTTTTGATCTCAGACTCTCCAAAATGGCTAAGATACGCTTGTTGTAAAGCTTCTGCTGTTCGTAAGGTAATCGTTTCGCTGGCATAAGCTTGTGCAGATGCTTTACCGATCACTTGTAAAATTTGTGGATCATTACGAACCAGATCTGCATTGCCATGACTAAAGATACGATCACGCTTTTGTACTTCATGAATAAATGTTGCAACAGCTGATTGAGCAATACCCGACAAGGTCGCCAAATGAATGACTTGATAAAATGCTGTTTGGTATTTAAATCGTTGTTCAAAAGGCAATATATGATCACGCTCAATTGCAACATCAGTTAAGCTTAACGTACCACTACCCGTCGTCTTTTGTCCAAAACCATCCCAATCGTCCAATACCTGCACACCTGAAGCATGGCGCGAAATAGCAGCAATCACATGTTGATCTGTTGTTTCATCATAGGCGAATAAGTCTACCCAATCGGCAAAAATAGTGCCTGTTGAATAATATTTTTTCCCATTGACCAACAGTTGATTATTTTTTTGTTTTACCCTAGTGATCACATCCCCAATTTTGACTTGACCAATTTCAGTCCAAGCATTCCCCACCAGATCACCTTGAACAAAACGTTTAAACCACAGCGCTTGATCAGCAACTTTATGCGCGTTTAAACGATCTTCGACAAAGGCAAAATGCCCCCGTAATGCCTGCACGATATTAGAATCTGCTTTGGCAAGTTCGATAAGTAACTGGAACAATTGAGGTAGAGAAACACCATCGCCACCAAACTTCACAGGAACACGAAGTGCCCCAAAACCCGCTTGTTTTAACCAGTTGATTTGTTCATATGGCAATGAACGTTGCTGTTCACGCGCGAGAGTTCCTTCGGCGATTTTTTCGAAAATTGGACGATACTTTGCTGCGACTTTTTCATAATTGGCTGTGATTGATAAAGCATCATTAATATTGGTTTGAATATTTTGTTCACTCATACTGGCTCTCCATTATCCTATTCTTATCACTCTTAGCTCCACGCATGGCGTGGCAAGTGGATGTTATTTAAATAATAATTACCAACCAAGTTAAACTTCCAACGCACTGGGTCGTGTAGAGTATGGGTACGTGCGTTGCGCCAATGACGATCTAAATTCAACTCAGATAAAGTTGAACGAGTACCAGATAACTCAAACAATTTATTGGATGCCAAAATTGCAATTTCAGTAGTTAGCACTTTAGCCTCGGCGACCAACAATGTCGCTTCATTGGCGTGCTCTTCTGAAGGTTGAGCAATTGCTAAATCAATTGCATCACCTGCCAAGTCTAAAACGGCTTCAGCTGCTCTTAATTTAATTTTTAATTCACCAATATTGGCGATGGTATAAGGATCATCGGATGCTTTTTCCAAACCAGAGTCTACCCAAGGACGGGAATGCAATTTGACATATTGAATGGTTTCTTCAATCGCACCACGTGCAATTCCTGCATCGACGGCAGCTTGAATAAACTGAGAAATTGCTCCAGCCACTGTTGGTTTTTCAAATGCTTTATAGATCGGCACAATATATTGGGCATCCACTTGTACTTGTTTCAATACCACTGTGCCACTTGCTGTGGTACGTTGTCCAAAACCGGACCAATCATTAATCACCTCTAGTCCAGCTGTGGTTCGAGGTGTTAAAGCTACGACCGGCAAACCTTCTTCATTGACCGCAACTACAGGGACCCAATGCGCCAATAATGCACCCGTGGCAAAAAATTTTTGCCCGTTGATTTCATAGCCTTGTGCTGTTTGATGAATTCTCGTTTCCAAATCAGCCACTGTTTTGCTGCCTTTTTCTGAAAAGGCATTTCCTAAACGACGCCCTTTTAATATCTCTCCAAAGAAAAACTTTTGCTGTTCTGGACTTGCATCCAAACGTAAATGTTCAATGAATGCCCAATGGTTTTGTGCAATTTGCCCCAAGGATGGATCAACACTTGAAATCGTTTTGACCACTTCTGCTAAAGTTCGATATTTGACTTCAGCGCCACCAAAAGCTTTAGGAATATTGATTCCCCACAAACCACTTTGTGAATACTGTTGTATTTCAGCAAGAGGGAGACGGCGCTCATAATCACGTTGTGAAGCTTCTTTGGCAAACTCTTTCGCCAAAGCTTGAGCCACTTGAACAGCTTCTGCATCCGATCGAATCACATGTGCATCTTGATTAACTTCAAAAAAATGTAAAGGCACAGCCGTCTGAGAAGAAAAATTTTCTTGGTTTAAATCAGTCATTGTTATCACTCTTTAAAATAAGCATGCAGTTAAACTAGCATTATTTTTTTAGCTCATTTATATCAATAAATGCATTCATTATTCAAAACAAAATCATATGTTTATCATTAAAATTCATAATTAAGAAAATCAAAAAATAATGCCCACATGAAGTGGGCATAATATTGAATTTATCGTGTTGTATTTCTAAGAGATGCATCTCGCCTATTGTTTTATGGAACAGAAACATTTAAATATCACAGAAGCTTCAATAAAACCCTAAACACTCGCTTTAATTAAGGCAATTTAGAAACTAAATAGTCAATTTTAAAAAGACCTCTAAAACCAAGCAGAAACAGTTAACTGGCTTGTGCAAATTTGTCTTTAATTCCTTTTCTGAATTGTGCACCGCGATGACTTTCTGCCAGATGTGCGCCCTGTCCGAATAATTTTTCTCTTAATGTTCCAGTCCGATATTCAGTTTGATAGACCCCACGTCGTTGTAATTCGGGGACAATATACTCCACCACATCGATAAAAGTTTGATGTGCCAAAATATAAGCCAGATTGAAACCATCTACGTCAGTTTCTTCAATCCAGTGTTGCAATTCATCAGCAACCGTTTGAGCTGAACCGACAATTACAGGACCATTTCCACCAACACTATTCCATTGTGCAATTTCTTCTATCGTCCATACACGATTAGGATCTGCATTAACATAAGCATCTAACATTGATTGAATAGCATTGGTTTCAATATATTCCACTTTATCTTTTGCCTGATATTGTGAGAAGTCTACTCCAGACCAGCCTGAAACTAATGTTAGCGCCCCATCATAACTTCCATAACTTTGATATTCCTTAAATTTATCCTGTGCTTTTTGATCGGTTTCATCAGTCACAATAGACAATAATGTATAAATTTTAACAGCATAAGGGTCTCGCCCTTCCTCACGCAATTTCTGACGAATGCTCTGAACAATTTTCTTTGCAGCAATTTTTGAAGGTGGTGCAATAAAAATACATTCCGCATTTTGACTGGCAAATTTTTGTCCACGAGATGAAGCCCCTGCTTGGTACAATACAGGCGTACGCTGTGGTGATGGTTCACAAATATGAATACCAGGTACTTTAAAATATTTACCTTCATGCAAAATCGGGTGAACTTTGGTATGGTCTGCAAATTGACCAGCTTGTTTATCTCTTAAAACTGCTCCTTCTTCCCATGAGCCTTCCCAAAGCTTATACAGTACTTCTAAATATTCATCTGCAACGTCATAACGGTCATCGTGATTGAGTTGTGTGCTTAACCCCAGATTTTTAGAGCCACTTTCTAGATAAGAAGTGACAATATTCCAACCTACTCTCCCCTTAGTCAAATGATCCAAAGTACTGATTCTTCGCGCAAAGGGATAAGGGTGCTCAAATGAAATAGAGGTGGTGACGCCAAAACCTAAATGCTGTGTCACTGCTGCCATTGCTGGGACAATTTGTAACGGATCATTTACAGGAACCTGTACTGCTCCTGTTAAAGCATGCTCAGCACTTTGATGATATACATCATAAATTCCCAGCACATCTGCGATGAAAATCCCATCAAATAAGCCTTTTTCTAAAATCTTGGCGAGATCAGTCCAATATTCAATATCTTTGTATTCTGTAGAACGGTCTGATGGATGACGCCATAACCCCGGAGATTGATGTGCAATACAATTCATTTCAAAAGCATTAAAGCTAATTTGCTTAGTCATTTCTATTCAACATCGGTATTCATATTATTTTTATCCTATGCCATTTATGTCTATTCTTTTATCTTAATATCTTCGAAGATTATCATGAAATTTTTTATATTATTTTATGGCTTATTTATATTGTTTTCTCACATCTTTCCATATTGCTGTGTTTAAAACAAAAATAAATAACTTTGAAAGTAATACTACAATTTACTGAGTATAAATAATCAAGATGAAGTTTTGATTTTTTCAGCAAGTCTTCGACTGGCTTTAAAATCTTTATAGAAATATAAAAATAAACCACAAATTAATACGGCTGCACCAACAAATACCGTTATTGTCAGTTTTTCATTATTCAACATTGCCCCCAAAAACATGGCGATCATTGGTGTCATGACCGTTGTTAAGGATAAAGTCGTTGCTTTAATATTTTGAACCAATTTGAAGTAACAGAACATCGCCAACAATGATGCCATCAACACCGTATAAATCAGGGCAAATAAAGATTTAGTTTCTGGGATATGTGTTGGGGCATGTTGCCAGATAAAAGGAATAAGACAGCTTGCTGCTAAGGTTGAAACAAGAATTGAACCTGTTGCTTGTGCCATGGGTAGCACATCGGCATTGACCTTTTTGACCCAAAAAATTGACAAAGCATAAGTAAATACACTCATCAACATCAACCCGATACCGATAGGATGTACATGTTGACTTGCACTACCACTCATACAAATGATTGCCAAACCGCATACCGCGACCAGCATGCCTAACCATTGAATTCCAAGCAAGCGTTGACCAAAACCAAAACGACCAATCAATCCCGCCATAATCGGTGCTAAACCAAACATTAACGCAATAATTCCTGAACTCAAATAACTGGTTGCTGCATAAGTAAAAATCTGCGAACCAATCAAACTGAATGATCCTGCAAGGTAACTATGCAAAGCAATTTTATTGAGCGGTAGTTTGACTTTGAGGATTAAAAGTAAAAGTAATGCAATCGGCAATGCGATAAAAAAACGCAATACCAACGCCCACATCATATGCAAATCAGCCACACTCCAAACAATCGCCAAAGGCGTGCTTGCCCAAATGAAGACCAATAAAATATAGGTCGTCACTAGGTTAGATTTGGAAGGCATAATTTGTCCTGTAAGTCATCAGTTCAATTCAATGGATTGTCGAGTTAGAGATGATAAGATCAAACAATTATAAAAATTCAAAATAAAAAGCGAATGAAAATGGCTTAAATCGAAGTTTTCCGTTTCTGCTTTTGAATTGTTTGATCTAGGCTGCTCGAAAATTCACGTTTATCACGTTCAGAAATTGGCGGCGGTCCACCTGTTTGTACACCTGCTCCACGCAAAGTATCCATGAAATCACGTAAATGCAGTCGAGCTTTTACATTGGCTGAGGTATACACCTCTCCACGTGGGTGGATTGCAACACCCCCTTTCTCAATAACTTGAGCAGCCAAAGGAATATCTTGAGTAATCACAATATCATGCTCACCCATACGCTCAACAATCTCTTGATCGGCTTGATCAGCACCAGACATCGCCTGAATTGAATTAATTCGAACCGAAGGCGTGATTCCAACAGGTTGATTGGCAACAAAAGTGACTTCGAGTTGGTAACGATCAGAAGCGCGTAAAATCACTTCACGAAGAATTTTAGGAAGTGCATCTGCATCGACCCAAAGTTTAAATGGCAGCACAAAATATCTCTAATCAAGATTTTCAAGCATTTTAGCAAAATGCTTATGATGTGTCCTATGCTTATTATTTTATTTGTTCGTGCTACCTCAATATCATATTAATCTTCACAAGAAGATTCTTATATTGTTCATTTAAAATACAACCCGAGCCATTCTTGTCGAAAATTCGCTTTAATCTTCTGGTTTTTCTTATGATTTTACATTTCGTGACTTGAAATTTATACATCATCCTCGATTTAATAGAATAAGAGAGGCATTTAATACGTGAAAATGAACAATCAAAACAGACCTGAAACAATTATCATCGAAGATCAAAATTTTGGTAGCCATGTCGAACATTGGAATCTTTTAACTGAGAATCCAACAACAGAAGTGCCCAAATGGTTAGGTCTTGCTTTAGATGCGCCTGTTATGCCGATGGGTCTATGTTCACAAGAGTGCGATATGGATGTATCAACTTGGCTGATTCAAGGTCCAAATGGCTCTGCTGTGCAATTATGCCAAGTCATCGATGTTGAAAATAATAAGCCTAAAGCCGTCAAAACCGCATTTCCTAGTTTTGAAAGCCCATATCAATTAAATGCTTCTATTGATCGTATTATCACCTGTAAAACCAATACTCAAGCAGTACTGAGTTTAAAAGTTGGAACTAACAGTGTGGTCTACGCCTTTGATAGTTTATACAGTGTCAACAGTCATCAATACCTACAAGATCAGCAATATAGAGTTCAATTAAATGCATGGGCATATGAACTAGAGAAAGTTTCTGATCATGAACAAATCATTGTTGATGATCCTGCTTCAATCAAACATCATCGTGCATTGAATGATATTCTTTCACAAAACAATGGTGTTGCTCCAGAAAACTTGCAAGAGCAAATCGATGCATGGGAACCCAAATCTGAGGACGATAAAGCTCCTGTAACCGTTGATTTTTCAAAAATGGTAGCATATCTGTACGGTGAAACACTCGGACAAGAAGATGAAGCATGGTTCCAAGGCAAAGTCGTTGGAAAGACCCAAATGCAGTTTATGCAACAAGATTACACACTTTACGATGTGACCTTGATTCTTGAAGAAAATCAACCTGCGATTCTTGTTCGAATCGCAACCAAAGACCCTGCTTATAAAAATTTCGAAATTAGTCAATACATTCGTGGCAATATTTGGATTCAAGCCAATATTTATTCTGCTGCATAAACTTGTATAGCATTAAAAAAAGCATGATGAAGGTCCATCATGCTTTTTTATTACACGTTTTGTAACATTTTTGATATATTGAATTTTTGCTGTTCAATTTTTCTTGTTTTGAATTCAAAATAACGATTTATCCACAATTTAAATTCAAAATGAATTAATCTCCCCCAATTTGTTTGTTAATAAATTAAGCAATATAAGGAATTATTTTAATAATCAAGTGATCCCTATGTTTCTCAAAGTAGAGATTTATGAATTTATAAATAAATTTAAAAACAAACATTTAGACCTAAAAATTAAATTATTAAATATCATTGATTTGTATATAGGCTAAGCTCGTTTAGCATGCATTTCTGCGTATTTTTTCCGATAAAATTTTGAAACAGCCAAAGTTACCCACAAACCATCCACAAAACCCATGTTTTAAATTCATACTGTTTATATTTTTTTAAAGATAATAATTTCTCAAAAATTATAATAATTAGATTTAGCGCTTTATTTAACCAGCCAATTATGTTAAAAATACGACGAACCAGTAGGATTTAACAATAATTTAAAATCTAGGCTCAGTAATGAAAATTATACCTGAACAATCGACTAGTCTAATCAATCAAGTTAGTGGTTTTCACTTACGTTTGGATAAAGGAGCATGTTGCTTTTTTGTTCTGGGTATGTTTTTAGCTGCAATATTGATCCATATATTAGGCATCTTTCCAACGACTTAATGCGCAACATGATCTATTTACATAAAAAATCCCTCTTGATGATGATCAGAGGGATTTTTATTCGCTTTAATCTTCGCCCTTCCTTTCTCTAATCTTGAAGTTAAAGAAAGAATACCATCTCTAAAAGATGGCATGTTTTTATTCAGAACAGCCTATTAGCCATTACGTTGAGCGAAATCATCCATAAAGTTGACTAATGCCTGTACACCTTCTAAAGGTACAGCATTATAAATACTTGCACGCATTCCACCTACTGAACGGTGACCTGCAAGATTTAATAAATGATTTTCTTCCGCCTCTTTCAGGAACAATTTATCAAGTGCAGCATCAGCCAAGGTAAAAGGTACATTCATGATCGAACGGTTCTGAACTGCGATTGGATTGTTATAAAAATCGCTTGAATCAATATAACCATAAAGCAATTTAGATTTTTCAAGGTTGGTTTTATGCATTGCATCTACACCACCCTGTTCAAGCAACCACTCAAACACAAGACCAGACAAATACCATGCATAGGTCGCAGGCGTATTGACCATAGAATCATTTTTAGCTTGTGCACCGTATTTCAGTAAACTTGGAATTTCAGGTTTTGCTTGATCCAACAAGTCATCACGAACAATCACCAAAGTTAAACCTGCAGGACCAATATTTTTTTGCGCACCGGCATAAATCAGACCAAACTTTGAAACATCCAGTGGTGCAGATAAAATACTTGATGATAGATCTGAAACTAAAGGTTTATTGGTTTCAGGAATATTGGTAAATTGAATCCCACCAATCGTTTCATTGTCGGCATAATGAACATAAGCAGCATCATCAGACAAATCCCATGTACTTTGCTCAGAGATGGCTAATTTCCCCTCAATTGTTGTACCCGCCTCAACAATATGAATATCACCATAACGTTGCGCTTCTTGAGTAGCCTTTTCAGACCAAATCCCAGTATGGATATAATCTGCTTTTGAGTTTTTGCCCAATAAATTAAGTGGAATTGCAGAGAACTGAAGTGATGCGCCACCTTGCAAGAACAATACTTTGTAGTTCTCAGGAATGTTCATCAATTTACGTAAGTCTGCTTCTGCTTTTTCAGCGACAGCCACATAGTCTTTACTACGGTGGCTCATTTCCATGATGGATAAGCCTTTACCATGCCAATCCAATAACTCAGCTTGAGCTTTTTCTAAAACGGCAGTAGGTAATGCAGCAGGACCAGCACAGAAATTGTACGCGCGCATGATTTTTCCCTTTTATAAAGTGAAACGAATGAAATAGGCGCATTTAACCACAAATCGCCTTTTCTTGCAGTAGCTTTATCAGTCAATATTTCAATGTAATTGCATATTTAGAGCTAAGTTTTCAATAACAAAATTTGAATATTGTTTAAATTTTAGGGATCAAGTAGGTCACTGATTTATATTTTGGTTGTTCCGAACAATAGATGGGCGTTCCATTTAAAGATTCAGCGATACGACAGCTTGCATAGTTTTCAATTGCAACAGGATAAATAAAAGCTTCAAAATTAAAATGTCTTGAAGCCCAATCGGCAATTGCTGTCACGGCTTCTTTTCCATAAGCAAAGCCATGGCGATCTTCTCTAATCCAGATACCTAACTCAGGTCTTGATTGCTTTGCTTGATGAAAACCAACCAGACCCAAAAATTCATCATTCAATTGATCTCGAATGACAAAAACCCAATCTGACTCATCTTGAATGGTGATTAACCATGTTCGCCAAATATTTTCGAAAGCATTTTGATCTTGAGGTGGGTCCCAGGACATATACTTTGTCAATGTCGGCGTAATGCAGGCATAACACTCATCAGCGTCATCAGAAGTAAACGGTTTTAAACATAATCTTGTTGAACTGATCATATATTTGGGTTCTTTAGAGATATTGTTGGTTTGCAATCAAGTAGATGGATATAGCCATAAACCGTCTTGGCTTGTAGTAGACTTATTGGTCAAAATTGCCGTGTATTTTAAGTTTATAATCTATAATTCAATCAATTACTACTAGAGTCTGTTGATAATTCGTCTATGTTTGCGACTACACGTGTTTTTTAACTGATACTAGACACGAAATAAGAAATTTTGCCAGTTAATCCTGAATTTAACCCAATAAAATTGACTGGACCAGGGCTATACATCACACTCAAGGTATACAATAAGATTTCCAAAATAGTACCCAACTTCGATCTAAAATATTTTCAGATCATTAAGTTAAGTACTTTAAAATATTTTGTATTATACGTTTGTACAGCGCTAATTTTCGTTTTCCACATAGCGCGCAAAATTATCTAATATGGCTTGCCAGCCTGCACGCTGTTGTTCAACAGGGTATACAGTTTCAGGATCAAAGCTTATGCGAACCAATATAGCTTGGTCCTGTTGAGTAAAGGTAATTTCAGCTTGGCGCTCTCCAAATGAGTATGCAATTTTTTCATTTGGAATAATCTCTGTATAAGTGCCAGCAAAATCAAAGCCCATACTGCCATCCTTAGCTTCCATACGATTTGAAAACTCGCCACCGATGCGCAGATCATTTTTCGAATTTACCGTATGCCAATCAGGTGAAGCTGTATTCCACTGCTCTATATCCTGAGGGTTATTATAAATACGCCATACCACATCTATGGGTGCCTTAACTAAAGATTCCACGATAATTTTTGACATTTTCTTCTCCATAATTGTTTTTCGATTCGATTGTTATTTAAATATCGCCCCAGCGATTATAATTTAATCAACCCTATATACTGTATAAAACTACAAAACTACACATATTCTTAGGGCTATTTAGATTATTTACTCCAGCCTTTTCCATGTAAAATAGTTTTTAAATTTAGTCAGATGCAAAAGATTATGCTGATCAAATCACAACACCTTAAAAATAGAAAAGCATTATCCAAAACACTTCAACTTTCAACTTTCGGATATGTTTTTTACAGCCTGATCTTGGGGCAAATGAGTTTTGCTGAGAATTTAAGCTACAGCCAAGCAGAACAATATTTACTTGAAAATTCTTATACAACTCAAGCCAGTGACGCTTTAAATCGAGCATCAAAACTTCAAGCTGAGGCTGTAAAAAATATTGGTTTACCACGTGTAGACTTGAATGTCCGTGCTTATAAATTTCATACTGAAACAGACCTTCCATTAAACGGTGTGAAAAATAATCTCGAACAAACCTTATCGCAAGGTGTCAATGAACGTGTTGATCAATGGCAATCAGAACAAAATATTCCTTCCACGATCACGGATCCTTTAAAACAGGGATTAACACAAGGCATTCATAGTGGTATTGGTTTAATTCCAGATACAGCAAACGTTGTGTTAGAAGATGAAGTTGTTCGCCCAACAGTTTCAGTAATGATGCCAATTTATACTGGTGGTGTTACATCCAGCACCAAACAAATTGCAAATTTAAAAGCTGAACGTAGTCAGTTGGACGCTAAACAGCAACAAGATACGCAACGTTTTGAAGTGATACAGGCTTATTTTAATGTGCAATTACAACAACAACTTGCAGATGCCAGCCGTTTCAACCTTAAAGCAATGCAACAACACTATGACAATGCCCTCAAACTGGAGAAACAGGGTTTTGTCAGCAAAGGACAGCGTATGCAATTTGAGGTTGCACGAAATAATGCCTTGCGAACTGAACAAAATGCCACGGCGAATTTACAATCCAGTCAGTTTCAACTAAAAAATTTACTCAATAAATCCAGTATAGACCAACTAACAACCCCACTTTTTGTCAATCGTCAACAAAGCCAATCCCTAAATCAATTGCTTGATTCTTATCCTGAAACATCAAGTCTAGTTCGAAAGATGCAGATGGATACACAGTTGGCCAATCAAAATGTCAAAATTCAAAGTGCAACCAAAAAACCTACGTTATTTGCTTTTGGGGAATATAGTTTAGATCACAATCAAAACTGGATTGTAGGAGTTGCTGCCCGTTACAACTTATTCTCAGGCATTGATAAAAATAAAAATGTACAAGCTGCTGAATTGCAGCGATATGCGACTGAATTGATGACTGCACGTACCCAACAAGAGATTGAGAATATTATTTACAAATCTTATAGTGAGTTAAGTACAGCCCAACAATCCAACCAACTTTTACAACAAAATGAACAAGCTGCGCTCGAAAATCTCCGTATTCAGCAATTGTCATTTAAAGAAGATATGGGGACAGCGAGCCAAGTGATTGATGCACAGAATCAATTGAGTGTATTAAAAACTGAAAAAGCACTCAATGCTTATAAATATGTAATGGCTTTGGCGACCCTACTGCAAAGTCATGGCTCAATTTCTCAGTTCAAAGACTATGTTAATCAAACCAACACCGATTTTATTCGTTGAAGATGGAGCTAAAAATGTCACAAGAAAATAACCATCAGAATACGCATAATGATTCAACATCAGACGCTAAGGTAAATGCTGAAAGGTCGCATGACAACATCGCCAATACGCAAGCCTCAGATCAAGTTCAGGAACATCAGAACAACTCAAGGTCACAGGATGATCGTGTAACCAATGAGGCTGAAAACTCCACATTATCTCAGTCAACTGACGATCCAGCACAAGTAATTCAGCATTCTACAGTCAAGGAAAATGCCTTTAAAAAAAGAACTGTAATTGCAATTGGTTTGATTGTTCTCATCATTCTTATCGGATTGATTGCATTTGGATTATGGAAAAGTTACCAACCTAAAACTGTAGATGTGCAAGGTCGTGTAGAAGCAGAAACACTGCATGTCAGTACCAAAGTGCCCAGTCGAATTGAGGGTATCTTTGTCAGTGATGGACAAAAAGTGAATAAGGGTCAACTTCTAGTTACTCTGAGCAGTCCAGAAATTGAAGCAAAAAAACAGCAGGCTCTTGCCACCCTACAATCAGCTTTGGCATTGCAATCCACAACTGATCGTGGCTCGCAACAAGAAAATATTGATACCCTCTATGCCAATTGGCAAAGTGTAAAGGCACAAGAAAATCTTGCTAAAGCAACCTATCAACGTGGTTCCACTCTTTTTGCTCAGGGCGTAATTTCACGCCAACGCCGTGATGAAATGTTTGCTGCTGCCCAATCCGCCACGCAAATGAGTGAAGCTGCCTATCAACAATATGCGCGTGCCAAACGTGGCAGCACTGCTGAACAAAAATCAGGTGCTGATGCACAAGTTGAGATTGCTAAAGCAGCTGTTGCAGAAGCAAATGCGCTAGAAGCAGAAACCAAACTCTATTCACCTGTGAATGGCACTGTATCTAAAACCTATGGCAAACCATCTGAATTGGTTGCGATTGGTGTCCCTGTGGTGAGTATTATCCAAGATGAAGAAAAATGGGTCAGCTTAAATGTTAGAGAAGATCAATATGCACAGGTTTATCAAGCAAAATCACTCGATGGATTTATACCTGCATTAAACAAAACTATTTCATTTCACATTAAAAACATCGATGCAGAAGGTGAATTTGCAACCATTAAAACCACGCGTCAAACAGGCGGTTATGATATTCGTAGCTTTAAAATTAAATTGACGCCTGCTGAAGCATTGCCTGATTTGAAGGTTGGTATGAGTGTGATTTTTAAACTTCAAGAGCATCAATAAACATGTGGGCGAGCATGCGAAGAGAGCTTCGATATCTGTTTATACATAAGTGGGATTTATGCTTAGTCACACTCGCTCCTTTGTTTGTTATTGTTTTATTTAGTAGCATGTTTTATGCAGGCAAAGCAGAACATTTACCGATTGCCATTATTGATCAAGATCAAAGTGAGTTAAGTCGTAATATCGAGAAATATCTCAGTCACAACCACACACTTTCGATTCATACCGTTTCAAATGACCCAAATCAAGTTGAACATTTACTGAATCAAACCAAAATTTGGGGTTATGTACATATTCCTGTAGGTGCTGAACAAAGATTGGTACAAGCACAAGATGCGCAAATCAGCATTGCATTTAACCAGTCCTATTTCAGTATCGGAAATGGCATTTCATCTGCAATGCTACTCTCAACAGTTGAGGCAATCGGTGATTTTGCACAACACTCTTATTATCAAAACAAAATTCCTTATGCTGAAATCACGACACCGAATGTTAAAATCTCACCATTATTTAATCCAAATCTGAGTTATGAGTTCTATCTAGAACCTTTTATGATTCCAGCAATTTTGCACCTCTTGCTTTGTTGTTGCGTTGCTTTTGCAGTTGGTCAAGAACTGAAATACGCAAGTGTTAAGCAATGGGTTCAAGGACGATCTGTCTTTACAGCATTGCTGGCTAAAAATATGCTCTATGTATTGATCTTCTGTTTTTGGACATGGGTCTGGATGTTTTGGCTGGTTGAAATTAGAGGTTGGTTTATTGCTGGAAGTTTATGGATGATCTTGCTTGGACAATTTTTACTTTATACAGCTTATGCCCTAATCAGTAGCACAGTTGTTCTTGCAACCAAAAATTTATCTAAAACCTTTGGCTTTATTGCAGTCTATGGCGGTTCTTCTTTGAGTTTTGCAGGTGTCACCCTGCCTTTGAATAATGCCCCTATCTTCACTCAGTTTTGGGCCAATATTATTCCTTATACACCTTATGCAAAATTACAAACTGAACAATGGGTCGTGGGCAGTCCCATTTTTATCTCGATGCTTCCTCTCGGAATTTTAACCATTTATTGTATTTTATATGGTGCAATCTCTACTTTGCTCCTCAAAAAAGTGGTTCAAGGGGCGCAATATGATTAATTTCTTTAAAGCACTCGCTCAACACTATTTTGCCACTTTTAAAAATATAGCGAAAAATTCGTCCATATTGACCACGATGATACTCTCAGTATTTTTTTATAGTTTTTTTTATCCTACTGCCTATAAAGCCCAGACAGCAGAAAACTTACCGATCATTATTGTAGATGAGGAACAAAGCTTTCTCAGTCATCAAATTATTGTCGAAGTTTCTAAAAGCCCCAATGTAGCAATTACAGAAATTACGGGTAATTTTGAACATGCTAAACAAATGGTTCAACAACAAAAAGCCGATGGTATTTTATTGTTGCCTGAGAACTTGTCCAATAGTGTTGTACGAGGCGAAGAAGGCGGTATCGGTTTATATTTAAGTAGTGCTTATTTTCTTAAAACTAAACAAATTGGTTTAGGTCTAGCGACTTCGATTGAAAATACAATTGCAGAGCATGCAGAAAGGTTTGGGAAAATTTCACACTTTCAACCCTCAATTCCTGTTCATCAAATTCCACTATTTAATACTTTATCTGGATATGGCAGTTATATTTTTCCAGCAATTGCACCATTAATTATCCATCAGACCATCGTTTTAGGTTTATGCATGCTGCTTGCTGGTTATCGTGAACAATACTGGCGTGCTACCCTGCCTGAGTTTGTTGCGATTTATTTAGCCGCTTTAACCATCGGTTGTTTGGGTTGTTTTTATTTATTTGGTTTTACCTATTGGCTCAATGATTATCCACGAGGTGGAAACTTTTGGGGAATGCTATTTGCAGTACCCATCTTTATTAGCTGTGTAATTGCTATGGCAATGGTTCTAGCAAGTTATCTAGATATTTCAGAACGGGCTGGACATGTTATTGTTTTTACATCAATTCCTTTATTTTTATTATCTGGCGCTGCTTGGCCATTAGCGGCAATGCCGCATTGGATGCAAGCGTTTGCTCATATTTTACCATCCACACAAGGCATCAATTTGTTTATCCAACTCAATCAAATGGGTGTACCCACTTTCATCGTTATTCCTAAGTTGATCTATCTTGGATCGTTGTTTGCAATTTTGATGATATGGGCTTATCTCCGACTCAGCAAAAGACATAAACAAATAGAATGAATATGTAAAATATAATTTATATAATTAATAAAATTTCACAATAAAATCGAATAATTTAATCAAACTGAATTATTTTTAATCAATTAAACGCATTTTGAATAAAAATATTAGTATTACAGAGTCAAATAGCGTCAGAATACACCATTTTCAAAATACTCTGAATGTTCAGAATCTCCCACCCTAAAGTACCCACATACTTTAGCGGGATTTTTTTTTCATTTTTTTGATAGAGTTTTCTTTTCGCCAAAATCTGAATTTTAAGGGCTCAGTATGAAGAAAATGAGAATTAGCCTAGCTTGGCAAATTGTTATTGCGCTCTTCTTAGGTATCCTTGTTGGTGCATTCTTGCACAACTCTCCTGAACTTCGTAATGACATCGTTGCAAACTTTCTACAACCATTGGGTAAGATTTTTATTAATCTGATCAAAATGATTGTAATCCCACTTGTGCTTTCCATGCTGATTTTAGGGATTGCCAATGCAGGTGACAGTAAAAGTGTCGGTAAATTAGGTTTAAAAACCATTGTTTACTTTGAGATTATTACGACCGTCGCCATCATTGTGGGCTTGGTTGCTGCGAATGTATTCCAGCCAGGCGCAGGCATTGATATGTCTACACTGACAACTTCTGATATTTCTCAATATAAAGAAACGACACAGGAAGTCAGTCATGAAGCTCATGGTTTAGTGAATACCGTTCTTTCACTTATTCCACCGAATATCTTTGCTGCAATGAGCGATGGGCATATGTTGCCAATCATCTTCTTTGCAGTGATTTTTGGTATCGGTCTTGGATCATTATCTAAAGAAACCAAACAGCCTTTAATCGATGTATTAAAAGCTGTTTCTGAAACCATGTTTAAAGTAACGCATATGATCATGATGTTTGCACCGTTTGGTGTTTTCGGCTTGATCGCTGCCACTGTCGCAAACTTTGGTTTCAGTTCTTTATTGCCACTGATTAAACTGGCAGTATTGGTTTATGCAGCAATTCTATTCTTTATCTTTATCGTGCTTGGTTTTGTGGCTAAATTCTGTGGTTTCAGTATTTGGACAATTATCAAAATCTTAAAAGATGAATTGATACTTGCTTATTCGACTGCAAGCTCTGAAACCGTTTTACCTCGTATGATGGAAAAAATGGAAGCTTATGGTGCGCCTAAGTCAATCACCAGTTTCGTTGTACCAATTGGTTATTCATTTAACCTAGATGGTTCTACACTTTACCAAAGTATTGCGGCAATCTTTATTGCTCAACTTTATGGTATTGATTTAACCATCACACAACAAATTGTTTTAGTGCTTACACTGATGATTACCTCTAAAGGAATCGCAGGTGTTCCAGGCGTGTCTTTCGTTGTGCTACTGGCAACATTGGGAAGTGTGGGTATACCACTAGAAGGTTTGGCATTTATTGCGGGTATTGACCGTATCTTAGATATGGCACGTACAGTATTAAATGTGATCGGTAACGCACTTGCTGTTCTTGTGATCAGTAAATGGGAAGGCAAATTCGATACTGAAAAACAAAAATCTTATAATTTTGATGCCACACATTAATTTTTTAAGATGACTAAAACCACCTTTGGGTGGTTTTTTTATGCCTATAGTCAAACTGTCTAATGATTCATACAAGTACTTTGCGATCAATCATTGATATTCAATAACCTTTATACTCCTTAGAAGATTTTGATCATTCATATATTTTGCCCTTTTGAATCATAGATGGTCTTGATATCGTGAGGCGACATGGATGTCGCCATGTTGAGCGGGAGTATATGAGCAAAAAAAACAAAGCATTGCTTTGTTCGCAGCGCAAGCCCCCTGTTAAACGGAAGATTTTTGTTACTTTTCATCTCTGAAAAATAAAGTATCGCCTGCGCAAAACGGTTTAAACTTTGGAGGTAAAGCTTGGCAGTGCAAGCTTTAGGTCATCAAACAATATATCGATAGCATTCATTTTAGTGATCAAGAGAAATGATATTTTACTGTCTGAATTTTTCATCAAGTTGACTATATTTGTTAAATGCTCATGAGAGAACAAGCTTTATTATGAGTTATTTACCTTTAAGTATGATAATCAGCATTAATATTTAACATCTTAGCACTGATAAGCATACTGTCTTGATGGTGTATTACCCTGCTTTAAAATAATTTTAATCTGCTCATTTTTAGTGACATCAATAAAATCTTGAGTGATATAGCCTTCTTTTGCCACACATAAATGCCAATCGTAAAACTGCACACCATGAATCATTAGACTTTCAACTTTCCATTGCGCTTGCTTTTCAAAGTTTACGACGCCTATTTGGTTGCTATACTTTTCATCGTATTGGTCATCTATTTTTGCTGGACGTACACTGGTCACTAAGACGACTTTTACATTAGGAATAGCGACTCCCCGTTCATTTACAACATTTACAGTCAGTTGCGGCTTTTGTGTTTTATAAACAGGAAAACATCCTGTTAAAAAGATGAAAAAGGGAATTAAAAATATAGCTCTATTCATGATTTAACTTGTATAACCACAACTTAATTTTGAATTTCCTTGAGGTGTTTCATCTATAGCATTTTCAATATTCCATTCGTCACCTACAACCTTACGTAAATGATAAAGTACTGTGGTTGGCTCCCCTCGAAATACAAAATAATAGCCCTTGGATTGCGTATTTGCCAATTGATGTTTTTGTAATGCAATTTTGATTAGTCGAACCCCAAAAACATCAGTATCAACCGCTAAATCATCCTGTTCAGTATGTGCTGTTTTATAATACTGATGACCTTGTATTCCCAGATAAGTATGCCCTCCAATCGTCATCATTTGTTTTGATTTATTTAATTTGACCTGCTTTGGTCCATTTGCGCTAAAGTCACGCAATAATCCCGCAATTTTGCTTTCAGGCTTTTGAAAAATCATGTCGCAATTCAAAGCTTTGATGTCAATTAATGATCCAATTTGAACGCCTTGAGCATGCGTAAATTGCCACCCAAAAAGTATTGAAATCGCAAAGATTATTCTTGTCATATCGAAATCCTATTTTATTTACTTTCATTATTTTTTCAGCGCGATAAGCTTGTCTGATATTTAAAATAATATTAATTGTGAAAGTATAGCGTTAAATAATTTTTGAAATAAGATTAACTTTATAAATCATCATGTTTTTTATCATTTACATATACTTAGCATCATTTATAAAAATTATATGCAAAAAACCACAATCAAGTGGCTTTTGCGATTAAATGTGAATAAGAGTATTTGTTTAAGCAATAAAATATGCGCTCAAAATAATTACTATTTGTAGCAGTAAAACTGCACCAAACCATTTCCATCCTTTTTGGCGAAGGATGACCTTTTCTGCTGTTGAATAATTTACTGTTCTTATCATTTTATCACCTCATTCTTGCTACATGTTGGAACACCTTTAGGGCAAAACATTGGTCTTTTAATAGACAATTTATAACAAGCAAGAAATAAACCAACTTAAAAAATGTAACAAATTATCAATGCATTTATTGATGTTCACTCTAAGCTTCCCAGTAAAATTTTTTTTGTTCTAATGGCAATGAATCAATCAATTTTCTTTGTTGAATCCATTCAATGTGAGGACAACAATAGCCATCCAACTCAGCAATAAAATACTGACCTTTTTGATCTATAAGCTCGACTTGCACATAAAAATATCCCCATATAACGTTGAGGGCTTTAAAAGATGATCACGATCGAAGTCAATTTTAATCATAGCCAAACTTAAATCAGTCAGAAATTCATGATGAATACTTAAATAATGAACTAAATATTTAGAGAATTTTTGATGAACTTTCTCTAAAAAAACATTGTTAATGTCATGGTGTTGATTCAACAATTTAAAAGTAAAGCTCGATGTATTTAAATACTTTGTATGGCTATACAATACACCTATATCCCAGAACTCATCATAATCATGATAGCGATTGCTAAACTTATCCAAAATAACTCTTGTCACATCCAATAATCTTTTTTCATTTTTCATACATATTCAATTTTTTCAAACATCATAAACTAAAAAAAGCCCCTTACGGGGCTTTTACAATGCATTGGTATAGATCTAATTAACCAATAAACTTACGTGCATTACGGAACATACGTAACCATGCACCATCTTCAGTCCATTCTTCCGGTTTCCAAGAATGTTGAACTGCACGGAAATTCCGTTCAGGGTGTGGCATCATAATGGTGGCACGACCATCTTTTGAAGTTACACCAGAAATCGCTTCAGGCGAGCCATTCGGGTTCAATGGATACTGTTGAGTTGCATTACCCAAGCTATCAACATAACGTAAAATAACTTGATTACCCGCATTGAGTGAAGCAAAGTTTTCTGCAGAAGTTTCTGCACGACCTTCACCATGTGCAACAGCAATAGGTAAAATAGAACCTTCCATACCTTCTAAAAGAATAGAAGGCGTTTTTTCAACTTTGACATTGACTACACGTGCTTCAAATACTTCTGAAGTATTACGACGGAAACGTGGCCAGTTGTCTGCACCTGGAATCAGTGGTGCAAGCTGTGCCAACATTTGGCAACCATTACAAATACCTACGGAGAAAGTATTGTCACGATTAAAGAATTTTTCAAATTGATCACGCAACTTCGTATTGAACAATACAGATTTAGCCCAACCACCACCTGCACCTAAAACGTCACCATAAGAGAAGCCACCGCAAGCAACCAAACCTTCAAAATCATCTAAATCAACACGACCTGAAAGTAAATCACTCATGTGGACATCAACAGTATTGAAGCCGACTTTATCAAATGCAGCAGCCATTTCCACATGACCGTTAACGCCCTGTTCACGTAGAATCATCATGTTTGGACGACGTTCGTTGATATATGGCGCTTCAACAGGTTCATTTAAATCAAATGTTGGTAATGCGATTAAGCCTTTATGCTCACGGTCGCCAATCAATGCAAACTCAGAGTCAGCAGTTTCTACATTATCACGCAAGCGCTGGATTTGATGAGAAACTTCAGTCCAAGCTTGTTGTAATTCAGCACGCTCAAGCACTAGACCATTGACAGTGAGCTGATCAGAATCATCGACTGTACCAACTACAGCAATCGCATCTCTTAAGCTTGATACTGCAACCTCATCAGCCAAAGTAGCCCAATCTGCTTGAGAAATTTGCAATACTGCACCGATTTCTTCAGCAAATAAGCTTTCATTCGTTTGGTTTTCAAGTGACACACCTAAGCGTGAAGCAAACATCATTTCAGCAACAGTTGCCAATAGACCACCATCACCAATGTCATGATAAGCCTTGATTAAACCACGGTTATTCCAGTCTTGTACTAAAGCAAAGAATGCTTTGAAATCGTCAAAACTGTCAACATCTGGCGTTACAGAACCAATTGCTTTATATACCTGAGCAAGAATCGAACCGCCTAAACGGAACTGACCTTTAGATAAATCAATACGGACTAAAACAGAATCTTCATTTTTCAATTCAGGTGTTAAAGTTTTACGTACATCTAATACAGGTGCAAATGCAGTGATCACACCTGACATTGGTGAAGTGACTGCTTTATCTTCACCTTGATCATTCCAAGTGGTACGCATAGACAGTGAGTCTTTACCGACGGGGATCGCAATACCCAAGGCAGGACACATTTCCATACCAATGGCTTTTACACCTTCAAATAATGCTTGATCTTCACCTTTTTGACCTGCTGCCGCCATCCAGTTTGCTGATAATTTAATATCGCTGATCTGTTCAATATTGGCACACATGATATTGCTTATTGCTTCGGCAACTGCTAAACGTGCAGAAGCGGCAGGATTTAACAATGCGACTGGTGGACGCTCCCCCATTGCCATTGCTTCACCGGTATAACCTTGCAAACTGGTTGTGGTTACTGCGGCATCGGCAACAGGAACTTGCCAGCGACCCACCATTTGATCACGTGCAACCATACCTGTGATCGAACGGTCACCGATGGTAATTAGAAAAGATTTAGACGCAACAGTTGGATTTTTCAATACACGGAAAATTGCATCTTTCAAGTCAACTTTAGAAGCATCGAATGCATTGCCTTTACGTTCAATTGTTTCATATGAACGACTCATACGTGGTGTACCACCAAGCATGACTTGCATTGGCATATCCACCGCTTTGTTATCAAACAAAGGATCATTGACAGTAAGTTGACGTGCTTCTGTTGCTTCCCCTAGTACTGCAAATGGGCAACGTTCGCGTGCGCAGATTGATTCAAACAACTCTAATGATTCAGGTTTGATTGCCAACACATAACGTTCTTGTGCTTCGTTTGACCAGATTTCCATTGGCGACATGCCTGGTTCTAATGATGGAATCTTACGAAGATCAAGAATTGCACCTAATTCATGGTCGTTGACCAATTCAGGCATTGCATTGGAAATACCGCCAGCACCAACATCATGCACAGATACGATCGGGTTAAAATCTTCCATTCTCCAGCATGCATCGATCACTTCTTGACAACGACGTTCCATTTCTGGGTTTTCACGTTGAACCGAAGCAAAATCTAGGTTTTCACCCAATTTACCACTGTCTACAGAAGATGCTGCACCACCGCCTAAGCCGATCAGCATTGCAGGACCGCCTAAGACAATCAGTAAATCACCTGGTTGAATCGCATCTTTTTCGACATGATCAGGGCGAATATTACCGTAACCGCCTGCAATCATGATCGGTTTATGGAAACCTTTTACTTCACCATTTACGTTTTGTTCAAAAGTACGGAAGTAACCATTAAGTGCGGGACGACCAAATTCATTATTGAATGCGGCACCACCCAATGGACCATCAATCATGATTTGAAGTGGTGAAGCCATACGTGATGGTTTACCGTAATTCTCTTCCCAAGGTTGTTCAAAACCCGGAATATTCAGGTTAGACACTGTAAAGCCTGTTAAACCAGCTTTTGGTTTACCACCACGACCAGTTGCACCTTCATCACGAATTTCACCACCTGAACCTGTTGCCGCGCCAGCAAATGGTGCGATTGCAGTTGGATGGTTATGGGTTTCCACTTTCATTAAGATGTGGGCAGCTTGGCTCTTATATTTATAAACATAGTGCCCAGTTGCTTCATCTTTTTTAGGATAAAAACGTTGCGTGTCAAAACCAACAATCACCGATGCATTATCTTTATAGGCTGATAATACGTCTGTCGGAGATTCTTTATAGGTATTTTTAATCATTTGGAACAATGACAATGGTTGTTTTTCACCATCAATTGTCCATTCAGAACCAAAAATTTTGTGACGACAGTGTTCTGAGTTTGCTTGAGCAAACATCATCAACTCGATGTCGTGTGGGTTACGACCTAATTTATTAAATGCTGCTGTTAAATAATCAATTTCTTCATCTGATAATGCAAAACCGAATTCAGAGTTCGCTTTAACCAGTGCATCTTTACCTTGACCTAAGATATCAATTGAGTTTAACGACTTAGGTGCAGTTTCTGAGAACAATGCGGATGCATCATCAATTTTATTGAAAACGCTTTCTGTCATACGGTCATGTAAAACTTGTTTCACTTCTTCAGATACTTCAGAAATACCCTTTAAAGTAAACAAAACACCGCGTTCTAAGCGGTGTACAGGCGTATTACAATTGGCAAAAATATCGGTTGCCTTAGACGACCACGGCGAAATTGTACCGACACGTGGCGTGACTAAAATCTGTACTTCATCACTGGTTGCCTGATGTAGTTCAAACGATGCACCATCGTTTAAAAGCTGTAAAGCAGATTGCTGTTGTTGCTCGTTGAGCGCTTGGTCGAAAAGGTAAACCCATTGGCTTTCTATTGATTGAACAGAACTGATTGACGCAAGGCGTGTTAATAGTTGTGTTTGCTTAAAAGAAGAGTGTGCAGGTGCACCGGCAACGATAAACATGCTGTTTTTGGCTCCACGGGCAGGCTTTGGCAACCTACCTCAATGTGACTTGAAGAGAGCGCATATTCTACTGTGAAAGCAAGATTTCAGCTAGTCATATCCAACTTAAAAAATACTGAAATCTTGCTTTTAAACATTCGATTTACTTTGACTTTCGTCTTTAAACATGATTCGTAACAATTGAATTATTGAGCACTATATGTGTAGTCCCCTGTTTTCGGATCTTCTTTTGCAATGATTCCACTTTTTTGATAAAAAACTTTTCCACATGAAATATCTGGTTCAATTTCTCCATCAATTGCATAGGACAATTCAACATTTACATGTCTTAAATCGGCATTTTTGGGCACAGAATCTATAAAAAATACATCTAAACTTTCCATGTTATAGCAAACATAAATTTTTTCAGGATATGCGTTTTTATTCAGATCAATTGTATAAAGGTGGTCTGCTGTTTCTGTCATCCTGTCTAATTTGAGGGCAATCGTATTCACTAGATCACCATCATGATCTATCGCATAAGCATATTTTGCTGTTTCATTTTGATAACCTTCATTGCAGTTTTTTATTGGTTGTCCAATTTTTACTTTGCTTGGCGTAATATCCTCTGCAGTAAATTTAGATTTTCCATTCAACATACTGCTCGGTATGATGCTCCAATACACTTTTCCTTGTGCATCTGGATCATCTGTCCAGATACAATTATTGGTTAGATGACCATCTGAGGTTTTCTGAAAAGCAAAAGTTGCAATCGGCTGATCTATAGTAACTTTAGGTTTTCTTGAATCATTTTTCTCTTCATGCTTTGCTTTTGGGTTGTCATACTGCTGCGTATTTTCTTTTATTGTCCCCTGTTTGTTTTCATGCGATTGACTACATGCTGTAAATAAAATAGCTGCTGTGTATAAAAATAATTTTTTTTCATACTTTACTCTAATTACTCAATGATATTAAGTTAAATTTTTCACTGCTTATACGTGTAAACACCTGAATTTTCAACCATTGAAATTTTCCAGAAATTTAAGTTTTTTTGATTATGCATGGGTTTAGTGACGAATGCTCGATTTCCTAATTGATCCACAAAAGTATAATCTACTTGGTCTAATTGATAAGGTCGATCCCGGTCAGTTTGAATCAACTCCCATCCAGCATGATTAAATTTAGCAATAAAAATATCTTCAAATTGCTGTTGTGATAAATCTAAACTTGAAATTTCAAAGTGATAACGTTTATAAGTTGATTTTTGGTAGACCCATAGAAAATCATCATATTTTATCAATGGTAATTTTTCTGCAAAAATTAATTTTGATTGCCTGTAAAAATAATAAAAAATTTTAGGTGAGTTGCGAAGTCTCTCCTCTACAGTTACATCCGCATACTTCAAACGAGTTTTAGGTTCAAAGGAAGCTAAAAATTGTACGAATCCGTATAAAAATAATCCAATCACACCTATGATTGTTATTGCGAATACATTTGCTAGAAAACTCTCTAACAGTTGTTTCATTTCATCTTGTTGTTGTGGCTCTTTTGGGTTAACCAATTTGAACTCCTAAAAACGCAAGCTACTTTTATTTTATTTCCTAAATATATAAAATTAAAAATAAAATAAGTTGAACATATAAGACTAATGAATGTAAACATGTATAAAAATTTGATTTCACACTATCAACGACAATTTCTATTTCCTCAAAGAACTTAAATACCAGCCCTGACCTAACATTTGTGAAGTATCAACAGACTTCAAAAATTAGGGCGAAAAAAAATTTGGAAAAACGCGCCCAAATATAAATATAGTGGGACAACTTATGTCGCCCAGCTCTAGTACATCTTCCATAAATTTGGCATCATACAATTAACGAAAAAATGATAAATGATAAATGACTCAAATGCGTTGGTTAGAACTTCTCTCAACTGTTCGTTTAGGAAGTAAGAAACAAAGTACAGAACAAGCACGAAGCCCTTTTCATAAAGACTATGACCGCATTATATTTTCACAAAGTTTTAGACAACTGAATCGTAAAACTCAAGTCCATCCACTGACTCAACACGATGGTATCCATACACGACTCACGCACTCTCTAGAAGTTTCATGTATTGGTCGTTCATTGGGTATGCTGGCAGCCGAAAAAATACAAAAAGAACTTCCAATCTGGATTTCCCCAGCCGATGTTGGCGCAATCATACAAGCAGCATGTTTAGCACATGATATTGGCAATCCACCTTTTGGGCATGCTGGTGAATATGCCATTCGTGAATGGTTTGACGATGCAGCGCATACTGATTTTTTAAAAGACTTAAGTTCTGAACAACAAGCAGATGTTCGTCAGTTTGAGGGTAATGCGCAAGGATTACGTTTGCTGACCAAAATTGACTACCATCCTCATGATGGAGGAATGCGCTTAACTTACGCAACGTTAGGAGCTTACTTAAAGTATCCATGGTTATCCCAAACCATAGAATCTCAAGGTAATACACCTGCTAGTAAACGGGCAAAATTTGGCTGTTATCAAGCTGAGAAAGAAATCCTCAAACAAATTGCAGACCAACTTGGCTTAATTCAATTAGGTGAATATCGCTGGTGTCGCCATCCTTTAACCTATTTATTAGAAGCAGCAGATGATATTTGTTATGCCTTAATTGATTTAGAGGATGGGATTATTCTCAACATGCTTTCTTATGAAGAAGTTGAACCTATTTTTCTTGATTTATTAGGAGATTTTGGTGTACCTGCTGAATTAAATATGCCCTACACCACTTGGCAACAAAAGATTGCAGCATTACGTGGTCGTGTGATGAAACGTTTAGTTGAAGAAGTCACGACTGCTTTTGCAAAGCAACATTTCCAAATTATATCAGGACAACTCAAAGGCTCTTTATTGCAATACTGTTCTGAAGATATTGAACTGGGAATAGATCGTGCCAAAAACCTCGCTCGTGAAAAGATCTTTGAACATCCACAAAAGTCAGGGTTGGAAATTATTGCACATCAAAGCCTGCAACATATCTTAGATGCATTTATTCCACTGACCACACCACATAAAACTTTAAGTTTTAAAGATGGTCGCTTGATGTCCATTTTAGAACGTTTTGGCGCACGCTTTAGTGATAATCACTATGACAATATTATGCAAGTTCTTGATATTGTCAGTAAGTTTTCAGATCACCAAGCCTATAATTTGGCGCAAGAACTTCAAGGGAATAAGGTAGGGTTTTTCTGATGACATCACGCTATATTGATGATGGGGTGTATAAATCTCAGTTTATTTTTGCCGATCAATGGGTGCATTGCCCTGACTGCGAAACCCCAGGAATCATCCATTATCAAAAGTTAGACAAAACAACGTTCAGTTGTGAATGCACTTCGCATTTTGTATTTACGTGTCGTAAATGCAACCGTCACTTAGACAGTCATTCTAAAGAATACAATAAAGAATTTAATGGTCATTACTATGTTTATGTTACCGAACGCTGTCATTTTTGTGGTGGAACTCAACTCAGTGTAAACCAGAAAATATATCATCTTAAAAATCCAGTGACACATGTAAAGGCAATTTGTCCTATATGCAATAAGACTTCTCAACTCAGCGTAAAACCACGAGATATCGACTATGCCAACGCAAATCGACTTAAGCATACGCAATTTGGGCTTAAACTGTATTTGACTGCGCATACCCGACTTGGCAATCTCTACATACACAATCCTGAGCATTTACAAGTACTCAAATCCTTTATTCTCGCTGATTTACGTGAAAGAACACAAAATACAGGAAATTCCAGTTATTTTTCTCGCTTACCTGCTTGGATAAAATCTGCACGAAATCGTAAAGAAATCCTCAAAGCAATTTTGCGTTTAGAGCAAATGGCATCTACTATTCAACCATGAACAAAATTAAGTGAACCAATGCAATGATCGGATGTCTTATCGGTGAAGTCTTCGCTTTAGAAGCACCAACAGTACTTTTAAATGTTAATGGAGTGGGCTATGAAATTGACACCCCACTTTCAACATTTTGCCAACTGCAAAAAGGACAACAGGTCACCTTATGGACGCATTTAGCTGTTCGTGAAGATGCTCAATTGTTATATGGCTTTTCAAACGCGCAAGAAAAAACCATTTTTCGTACCCTACTCAAAGTAAACGGTGTGGGTCCTAAAATGGCTTTGGGTATTCTTTCTACCTTAAGTGTAGAAATGTTAGTGCATACTGTTGAAAATGGTGACGTCAAAACTTTGGTTAAAGTTCCAGGTGTCGGTACCAAAACAGCGGAACGCTTAATGATTGAACTTCGTGATCGTTTTAAGGCATTTTCGACAGGCAGCACTTCAAATAACTCGACTACAGCTCAAATACAATTTACAGGTAATTCTGCTGTTGCTGAAGCTGAAGCAGCATTACAATCGTTAGGTTATAAACCTTTAGAAGCACAAAAACTGATTAATGCCGTGAAAGCAGACTATACTGAAGCAAGCGACATCATCCGTGCTGCACTCAAATCCATGAATAAATAAGACAGATCAAAATACTCATGCAAGACCGTTTAATTAGTGGGACTGAAAAACCTGAAGATCATTTTGATCGTGCCATACGCCCAACATCATTGGATGACTACATCGGTCAGCCTGTAGTCCGTGAGCAAATGGAAATCTTTATTGGCGCTGCACGTGGTCGTGGTGAAGCACTTGATCATACTTTGATATTTGGTCCACCGGGTTTAGGTAAAACCACTTTAGCCAATATCATCGCACGTGAAATGGGAGGTAATCTAAAATCAACCTCTGGTCCTGTTTTGGAGCGCGCAGGTGATTTGGCAGCCATGCTGACCAATCTTGAAGAAGGCGATGTGCTCTTTATTGATGAAATTCATCGCCTTTCGCCTGTAATTGAAGAAATCCTTTATCCTGCCATGGAAGATTATCAGCTTGATATTATGATCGGTGAAGGTCCAGCCGCACGTTCAATTAAGCTAGATTTGCCACCATTTACCTTGGTTGCCGCAACAACTCGTGCAGGTCTACTCACTTCTCCATTACGTGATCGTTTTGGGATTGTGCAACGTCTTGAGTTCTATTCCGTTGAAGATTTAACCCACATTGTGGCTCGTTCAGCACATTTAATGGATGTGCCTACTACACCTGATGGTGCAAAAGAGATCGCTCGAAGAGCACGTGGAACACCTCGTATTGCCAACCGTTTATTACGTCGTGTGCGAGACTATGCACAAGTCAAAGGAACAGGTGAAGTCACTCAAGAAATGGCGCAACGTGCCTTAGATATGCTGAATGTTGATAAAGATGGGTTAGATACACTCGATCGTCGTTATTTGTCGATGTTATTAGAACGCTTTGATGGTGGTCCAGCAGGTGTTGAAGCTTTAGCCGCTGCGATGGCTGAAGATTCTGGTACTTTAGAAGATGTGATTGAACCTTATTTGATTCAGCAAGGCTATGCGATGCGTACAGCACGCGGACGTATTGCGACTAATCAAGCTTATTTGCAATTTGGTATGACGCCCCCCGAATCCAAGTAAGTTAGATCGGGAATATTAAATATTCCCGATCCCTATTGATGGTTTTGTATCCATCAAGATAAAAATTCTTTGGATTAATTTTAAATACAAAAAATCAATGCTTTAATTTATAAAATATCGAAACTCTATCAGGATAAAGTTTCGATATAAGCTCATGCTAGAATTTAAAGGTAGTACTCAATTGAACTCGACGACCTTCTTGCGTGTTGCTGTACTGATTATAATAAAGTGAACCTACTTTTTGATAATCAATAAAGTTTTTATCAAATACATTGTATAAGCCTACTCCGATATCCAACTTCTCATTTACATTAAAGTTTGATCCTACGTGCATTAAAGCATAGGCTTTAAAATCACCGAGGGCATCATATACCCCCTTTTCGGTTGCTGTTAAATTATTATAGCTAGACGTATAACGCGCACGTTCACTTCGGTATTCACCCCTCGCCCATAATTGAATTTTATCATCGGCTTGCCATTTCATTGATGCATTCACAATATGTTTAGGCGTATCGTTTAAAGGTGGATTTCCCAGTGCTTTATCCTGAATTTCCGTTTCAGTCCATGTATAGTTCAATCCCAATTTCCAAGTCGGCACGAACTCCCAATTTAAACCAGTTTCAATACCATAAATATCAGCTTTTTGCGCATTGATTGGACGTCTAACACTCCAAGTACGTGAACCTGTATCACCAGATTGCATTAACCATGGTGTACCAATGCTTGCCATATATTTTTCACAATCAGCTTTTATTATAGCGTCCTTGGCATCACAGGTTCTCTCTGTAGGACCAATAACAATCTTATCTTTTACCTGACTGTAAAATGCAGTGATATTGGCATCAAAATTGGATTGATTATTAAAATAAGTACCGAACTCAAGATTACGACTTGTTTCTGGTTTTAGATTAGGGTTACCAAAAAGTGGCGTTCGCCCTTGTCCACCAACATTATAAATCCCATTGGTCAAACGTTCTAAGCGAGGTGCTTTATATCCCTCACTATAACCACCTTTAAGGGTCCAATTATCATTTGCATTCCATACCAAATAGGTTCTAGGTGTCCAAAAGGAGCCAAAGGTATCATGATTATCAAAACGCAAACCCGTTGTGAGAGCCAAACTTGGAGTAAGTGCCCATGTATCTTCTGCAAAAACACCAATCTGTTTAAAAGAAACGTCTTTATTTACCCTTAATCCATCTTTAATACTGGCATCCCACCATTGTCCACCGAGGGTAATGTTGTGTGCATCAAAATATTGCGTCGCTAATTTAGTATCAAAAATCGTATCTTTACTCTCTAAAAGTCGAGGGTTAATTGCGTTTGAACCTGCTTGTGCACGGGATGGAATAAGTCGACCTATTGTTTCGGTCTGGGTATTACTAATACTCGAATCTAAAGTCCCTATCTTATTACGCCATGTATGCGCAAGTACGATTCGATTTCGGTTAAATTCTTTTGCTTTGTCGTAGCCACCATTTGCACCAAGCGTACCCAGTTGGGCTTTACTGTTATCGTACCATTGCTCTGTTTTTTCATACTCTAAAGAAAGATCATGCTGCTTGGTTGGTGTTAGTGTTAAACGAGCACCAATCGTATCAATATCCGATTTAGTCGGATTATTCCCCATTCCTAGCTCTACAACGTTATCATTCTGATCGAGATAGCCTACATTGGACTGGCTCCGTTCAGCTTTACGGGTGCGAAGTTGTATACCTAGTAAGTCTTTAATAATTGGACCAGTAATAAAAGAATCTACAGCACGTTGATTACCAAAATTAGAACTGTTTGGCAGTAAGGTTGCTTCTATGGTCGAACTACCTGTCCATTCATTGGATACTTTTTTAGTAATGATATTGACCACACCACCCATTGCATCAGACCCATAAAGTGTAGAAGCAGGTCCTCGAATCACCTCAATCCGTTCAATTGCTGAAATCGGTGGGATAAAACTATTGTTGGATTCACCGAATCCATTGGGAGTAATATCTCCTGTACTGTTTTGACGGCGACCATCGATTAGCACCAAAGAATATTCAGCATCCATTCCTCGAATTCGAATATTCAGTCCCCCTGTTTTTCCAGCTTGAGGGCTAATATCAACACCTTCAATATCGACTAACGCGTCTGCAATAGAGTTTATACGTTTATCTTTTAAATCTTTTTCGGTAATCACCGTAATACTGGCTGGTGCATCTTTTAACTTTTGCTCATAGCCTGCAGCTGAAACAACAATAGTGGCAAGTTGTTGAGCAGAATTCACTTCTGCATTGTTATTTGCATAGACTGTGCTTGTTGTAATACCTAAAAGCGCTATCGAAACAGGACGAAGATTAAACTTTCTCATACATAAAATTCCATGGGATGGACGAGATCAGATTTGAAAAACATGCAAACATAAATAATAAGTATTCTCATTTGCATTAAAAGCCGTACAAAACTTATCAGAAATAGTAAAGAATTAATACATTTAAAATTAAATATTACTTAAATGTAATTTTCAGAATCATAAATAGACTGCAATCAATGCTTATCTTTCTTGTTATCTACAACAGATCATATTCCAAGTTATGACAGCTTGATGAGCAATAGCCTCATCACGCTTATAACAGCGATTTAATAATCAATGCCGCTTGATGAATTGCCAGACTTGCTCCATGGGATTCAATTCTGGGGAATAGGGAGTTAATTTTAATCAGATAACATTGTCTTAATTGAGTGAAGGTTGATGCTTGATGATCCACCAAAAAAATTTTTAACAGTCCATATTTAGGCTGGATATACTGTTAAATTTATGTTGTGCTTAAGTGTTAGGCTCGCTGTATTTTTTATGGAGATACCATAAAAATCATTGCAGAAACTGAACTATTATGCTCTTCTTCAATAATCATTAAGATTTTTTTTTCATTATTCACTTTTTCAAAACAGTGAAAAGCCTATCTATGTCCTAATTCTGGTTGCTGACGCTCAATCCATTTCTGATAGCTAATACTGATATTAAAAAAATTCATACCAACCGCAAGCCCTATAGATAACAAACTAATTGATATTGCTTTTGTGTTTCTGAGTAATAGTGCTAATGCAAATAAAACAACTGATGCACCTACAAAAAACATATCTATAGATATGGCATAGTGATTATTTCTTGTCATAAATGAAAGTATATAAACTAAAAATATACCAAACAGATTTAAAGTAAAAAGCCAAAATAATATTTTTAATTTCATGAAATTACTTCTTTTTCTCAACAATTAAGGCAGGGATTTTTTCAGCACCAAAGAAGTATTAAAACTTATACTTTTTCTTTAATAAAATTTCTATGATTAAAACTATGGGAGTCGTTATATAAAGCTTTAAAATTACAATTAAATATCCCATTACTAACGCATAATCAATAGGTCTTAACTCTATCTCAGGTTTATTAATTTTAAGGGTGATTAAAGCCATTAATACACTTGCAAAAGCAATAGAAATAAAAGAATTAATGCCAATATACTTTATACGTATAAAAATGAAAAAAAATGACGTTTGAAAAAATCACAGCGGCTAATATAAAAAAAAAGACGTTAGTGACAATTAAATGTCTATTCAAATATCCATAAGATGTTGAAAAGCCAAAAAGCAATTGAATATTTAGAATGAGATATCCAACTTTTCCAGAAATGTTCTTCATCTATTTAACCTTTAGAATTTTCAATGGCTTTCCTATCTTATCCATCTCTTTTTTTTAAGTTTGAGGGTAAAAACATTCCTGATGGTAGGTTTTTAAATATTCCAGTCCAGATATGGCACTAGATGTATATTGATATTTGCATTTTTTCGTCATATATCATCAGCATCACTTTCATAATCTTGTTTTTTCGGAGAAGCAGAGTAACTTAATAGAAAATAATGAATATTTTTAACTATAGAAATTATCAAGAAGTAAAAACTTATAGCATTTAAAATAATCAAAAAATCTGCAATTTAATCAAAAATTATATGCAAAGTGTGCCCATATTTAAGTTTATTCTAAACTTGATGATTCAACTCAAGCCTTTTCCAATCTACTACAAGCTCATCCCTTATTACATTTTGTTTACCTAGATTGGTTGCATATACTGGTAATGCTTTAGCATCAATAATCATGATTTACAGTAAGTTATTTTGAAGCTCGCTTAATTGGTCTTTAAGATCGATATCAGTTTTTTAAGTCAATCCCGCCCTGTCTAAGTTGCAAAAACAAGTCTGCGGTTTGTTCAATGATTTGGCATCCATCGGCTTGATTGGTATAAGTGGAAGTGCTTAAAAGTAGTAGTAATAGTATTTTGAATATCTACTATTAGAAATACTAACTCCCACATAGAGAGTTAGTAATTAGTAAAAGGGTATTTGGTTAAATAGTATTGCCGCAGACATCTTTTGCGCCTGTAGGATATGTTTGGGTCATTTTCGTGGCGTCTGTTATTAACTCCACTGAGAATTGCTTATTAGCATCTTCAATAGCGATATTTTGAGAAAGGGCGGTTAACATCACTCCGAAATTATTCGCCTTACTAGGAAGTGTATAAACATATCCCTGATTTACCCCATTTACAACTAAACCAATTTGATTTGATGCTTGATTAATGTAGATACCTATTTTTTGTAACTGTGTAGCATTTATAACTTGCGAGCCATTTAAATTATTGAGATTAACTTGTGATGTACCTTCAGCTAATAATGAAAACCAGAATTTGTTAGAAGAATTATTGCCATCATTGCCATTCATGTAAAATGTTCCTACTTGAAACACTTTACCATTTTCCATATTTCCACCAAAACCAATTGATGTGGACAGTCCCCCTTGACTGAGTGTTGATGGAACTTTGTAGTTAAACTCTATCGCAATCATACCATTTGATGGAAGTGTTTTATCTCCTAGTGTTCCACTTTTAGTTTTTACATATTCAATAGTGTTATTAGCATAAGTACTACTTGTACTATAATGCATCATAACATCTCCTGATGATCCAATAGGCATTCCTGATTGTAGAGTTAGACCAACTTTTTGATTTGAATTTTGAGGAAAAAGTGCCAGGTTGGGTACTGAGTACCCTGTTATAGTCTGTATTTGAATCAGGGAAGCATCAAAATTATAAGTACAAGCACCCCATCCACTTACACTCAACAGCCCTGTTAGTATTGCTATTGTTAATTTTTTCACTCTAATCTCCTTTTAATTATGAAGCTAGAATATAGAATAAAAAATGGACAATGAATGTAAAACCCGATGAAATGAGTTTTCAAATTGAGGAATATTTGAATGCTCTGTGAAATGAACAGCTTCTATTGTTAATTTAAAGTATCTCAAATATAGTTCACAATATAATCAAGGCAGAATAATTAACATTTTATAAAGGGCTTAACATGAAATATTTATGTGTTTTATTAATAGTTATAGCTTCAAGTGCAATTGCAGCTAATTTTAAAAATGATATGTCCTATTTGGTCGGTAAGCACCCTTATATAGCCATTCAAAACAAACTTGCTTTACAAGCTCTTCCAAATAACATTCCCAAAAAAGACTTCCAAAAGCTTAAAGACAGACTGTCTGTAGGTGCAAAAGTTACAACAGATGGTCAATATGTCGTATTACAAGGTTGTAAAGCACACCTATGTGATACTGATGCTGCAATTGTGGTTTTTGACAACTTAAATAAATATTCTTATGCCGCATACATAGAAAACATTGATGGAACATTGGGCACCCCAAATGTCCAAATTTATCAAAATACAAGATCAGACCCAAATACAATAGCACCCATTTATCAATTTATGACTGATCATAAAGTTTCAATGACTACAGAATTTGACAAATAATAAAGAAATGCTCATGTTTCCACCTGACAAAAACTAACCCACTAGTAAGTGGGTTCAAGTTTAAAGAATTAAGAAAAATCAATATAGTGGTTTATACATTTCCATACACCCTAGATAATATTTAGATGAAAAGTTACTTAATTGTCTATTCTTATCTGCGCTTTCTGATTGAGTAAATGCATCTCTAATTATTAACTGAATCATCTCATACAAATATTGATTACTTTCAGATTCATTTGCATGATCATTTCTTTTAAAGACATTCCTTTTTGTTTTTCCTGCATAACTGTATGAGCTATCTCCATTAAATCACGACAATTTGATTCATGCTCCTTGTCGCTTACAGGCTGTCGTGGTGCAGCATTGGAAAAAGATATTGAGGCAAAAAATACAAAAATTAGTGTTATTTTTTTCACTTTTATCTCAGTTATAAAAATTAGCTTTCTTACTTCATTTTTATAGGGTCTGTTGACATTTAGGGTTCATAATTTAACCTACAAGGGGAGCCATATAAATATACAAGCTAATGCAACAGAACTTTCATAGTTCCGTTTTAACTTGTCATATCGTGTGGCTATTCCTCGAAATTGCTTTAACCTACAAAACATATTTTCTACTAAATGCCTGATTTTATATAAATACCAATCCATATGGTCATTGTTTGATTGGCTATTGGATTTTTTAGGTATATTTGCTTTTGTTCCAGTTGCTCTAATCTGCTGTCTTAATGGCTCTGAATCGTAACCTTTATCTGCACATACAATCTCTGCCTCATTTAAATCGAGTTTTGAAATTAAATCAGGTGCGACCTTAACATCATGTGTGGTTCCATCAGTAATAATGAAATCAATAGGATTCCCATTTGAATCTACAACTAAATGTATTTTGGAGGAGTTTCCTCCTGCACTTTTAGAGATTGCCTGATCAGCAATACCCGCAGAATGTTGATGAGCACGAATATGGGAACCATCGATGAATAGCCATTCCATATCGGTATTCAGTGATAATAATTTGAATATAGTGAGTAACTTACCACTACTTGACCAGCGATTAAAACGTTTAAAAATAGAGTTCGGTTGTCCAAA
>NZ_AMFQ01000032.1:0-7357 GCF_000335555.1 Acinetobacter sp. WC-743
CTGCGGTGTAAGTCTTCTGTTTCTTGCTCATGGTAAACTCCTGATGAGTGTCTATAGTTTACCAAGTTAAAACCTCCTGTTTTCTCAGCACACATCAGGAGACTACCTGTCAGAATTAACAGGTATGGTTAGTCCCATAAAAAAAACGCCAGCAAGGGGTTGCTGGCGTATAAAATGAATCTGCATTGACATGCAGGTATTGCCTAATTTATCAGGATTGATCCATATGTTGCATATCAAAATAACGATTTACAAAAACGAAATTAAAAAGCATCTCCCTGCCCTTATGAGTCTGCTCGGCACACTTATTTTTATGGCCGCATTCTTCGCGCTATCCGTTCACTTTAACGCTGCAATTGTCAAATGTCACTAAAAACTGACCCACTATTTGCATCTAAAATTGACCCACGTAGTTGTTAAAATATTACAGTCGTGAAACTCAATTAATTGATGGCTAACTCCTCCTGATCTATTTTGGTTTGTCGTGGTTTAGTTCGCTTTGTTGCAATTCCCTTGGTACTCGATTCTTTAAAGCGCCAAGACTCATTGCCTGTTTCGACGATATGACAATGATGCGTTACCCCCGCCAAAATAGATATCCATAGTGCGATATGTAGTTGCAGAGTGCCTAACAATATTACTATCTAGGAATATTTTCATGGCCATGCCTAACGAGGCTGTAGCGAAACTCCCAGCCGAATTTTACCCATTAAAGCGGTCCAAATAACAAACATATTTCATGCTGCTATTCAAATTCCAGCTCACTAAAGCGCAACAACTTCGCTACTTTTCAAATAGCCGCGCATCACCAAAAATAAAATATTTGTACTTCGAGTTTTGCTACAACTTCAACGAGTCTGTAGTAAAAGGAATCCGTAAAGACACTTATCCACAGCACTCTCTGTATTGATTAGTAGTAGGTTAAAAGCCACGCAAACGATTTTACATAATCGCCACTTATGAGTAGTGACGTAATTTTAATGTGTCTCGACCTATTTTGAGCCTTCCAGCTGCGTTCGGCCAGAAGCGGACGCCAGGGTGTGCCTTAAAATCCTGCTAAACCCCTCCCAGCTAGCTCCGCCAATTACCGGCGCCTCACTGCATACCAATTGGAAGTCTTATAGCCAAGCGTTTGAGTGCGATTGCTAATTGCTCGCAATAAAACTGTAACATTGAGTCGTTATGCTCACCTCATTATCTGATTTCGTAATCAAAAATAAAGATTGATTACAACAACGAGGGTCTGGCAGCAATGATTCAACTTCAAAATATTACCGTCCAGTACGGACAAATGATTGCGTTGCATCCAACTTCACTCACGTTTCAACAGGGACAGTTTTCAGTGTTGCTCGGTGCCTCTGGTGCAGGCAAATCAACAATGCTCCGTTGTCTTAACCTGATGCAAAAACCCACTAACGGCAATATAAACATTACAATGTTAGGTTCATTGTTGGACAAAAAAATATTGCAAGAGCATCGTCGGCGTACTGGCATGATATTCCAGCAGCATCAATTAATTGGTCGACTTTCTGTTTTGCAAAATGTGCTAATGGGTAGACTAGGTTATCACTCGACGCTTCGTACTCTTTTTCCTCTATCGAAGGAGGATCAATCTATTGGATTACACAGCCTTGACCGCGTTGGGCTACTTCACAAAGCACTCTCACGAGTGGATGAGTTAAGTGGCGGTCAGCAACAACGCGTGGGTATAGCTCGGGCATTAGCGCAGCGACCGGCACTTGTTTTGGCAGACGAGCCTGTGGCAAGCCTTGATCCAGCAACCGCCAACAAAGTCTTGGCGCTCTTACACCAGATATGCAAAGAAGACGGCATAACCGCTGTAGTCAGCCTACATCAAGTCGATCTCGCTAAACGCTATGCTGACCGAATCGTCGGTCTGGCTCATGGCAAGGTTGTGTTCGATGCAATACCAGCGGCTCTGACACAAGCGCATGTAACTGAACTCTATGAACAAAAAGCGCAATTGAATTCAAACATTCCAAATATTACTCATAACCATTGTTTAACTTAAGAACTGAGGAGAAATAACCATGAAAAAGCTATTCGCTGTACTGGCTCTAATATTGTTTAGCCTCTTAGGTAGTGTCACATATGCCGCACCTAATCCTGACCCCGGCACATTAAAAGTTGCTCTCTTGCCTGATGAAAATGCATCAACCGTCATTAAAAATAATAAGCCTCTAGAGATGTATCTTGAAAAAGCTCTGGGCAAAAAGATTGAGCTTATTGTTACCACTGACTATTCATCAATGATTGAAGCAATGCGGTTCGGTCGTATTGATCTTGCATATTTTGGGCCCTTGTCTTATGTATTGGCCAAACAGAAAAGTAAGATTGAACCATTTGCAGCAATGCAACAAAAAGGCACAACAACTTATCAGTCAGTGCTAATTGTGAATAAGGCGGCGGGCATCAACAACATCACAGATATCAAGAAAAAAGCCGTTGCCTGGGGTGACAAGGCCTCTACATCCAGCCACCTGATCCCCAAATCAATGCTTGCTGATAAAGGATTATTTGCCGGAACGGATTACAAGGAGCATTTCGTAGGCGCTCACGATGCAGTGGCGATGGCAGTTCAGAATGGACACGCGCAGGCCGGTGGTCTGAGCAAGCCCATTTTCAAATCGCTCGTTCTGAGCGGCTTGATCGATCTAAACAAAGTGAAGGTCTTAGCGGAGTCAAAACCGTTTCCTCAGTACCCATGGGCTATGCGCTCTAACTTAAAACCAGAGCTTAAAGAAAAAATTCGTGCTGCCTTCCTCGATTTGAAAGATCCGAACGTGTTGAAACCATTCAAGGCTGAAGGATTCGGGCCTGTAACAGATAAGGATTACGATGTCGTGCGTGATTTAGGTAGTTTGCTAAAGCTAGATTTTTCCAAGTTCTAATTTTTTGAGGTCTCTACAATGAATACGAACTTCGAAGCCATATTGTCAGAGCAGCGCCAAAGCTGGAATCGAGTAGTTAGGTATGTGATATTGATTTTAGCTATTGTCGTCGGATGTTGGTATTACGTTGGTCTATTTGATGGTGAGCGTTTAGGCGAAGGCGTGCCAAGTCTTGTTAGTCTCATTGGTGAGATGTTCCCTCCCAACTTTAGTGAGTGGAGAGCATGGGTCAAGCCAGTGCTCGATACCTTAGCCATGAGTATTGCTGGAACCGCCATCGCTGTGCTTTTGTCCGTGCCCTTGGGTATTTTGGCTGCACGCAATACCAGTCCACATCCAGCGGTCTATCAGGCTGCGCGTGCTCTGTTAAATGTGTTGAGATCTGTTCCTGAGCTTATTATGGGTATAGTTTTCGTGGCAGCTGTCGGCTTTGGTGCACTGCCGGGTGTGTTGGCATTAGGCCTGCACTCAATCGGCATGATCGCTAAGTTTTTTGCGGAAGCGATTGAGCATACAGATCAAGCACCAGTTGAAGCTGCGCAGGCCGCAGGTTGCAGCCCGCTACAAGTGATATTTCATGGCATTTTTCCGCAAGTATTACCGCAAATGGCCGACACCGCGATTTATCGGTGGGAATACAATTTTCGCGCCTCAACGGTGATGGGAATGGTCGGTGCCGGCGGTATAGGTTTCGAGTTGATAGGATCGCTGCGTCTTATGCAATACCAAGAAGTATCCGCGATATTGCTGGTCATTCTTGGGATGGTGACGCTAGTTGATACATTCAGTTCATTCTTGCGTCGCAAGTTCAAGTAGCTAACCCATATAAAAAATCCGGTATACACATGAGGGTCCACATGAAACAAAAAATAGTTCTTACCCACTGGGTTCATCCTGAAATTATCGATTATTTACAATCTGTTGCGGATGTCGTTCCCAACATGACCCGCGATACTATGTCGCGCGCAGAATTGCTGGAGAGAGCAAAGGATGCTGACGCACTAATGGTATTCATGCCTGACAGTATCGATGATGATTTTCTTGCGTCCTGCCCTAAATTGAAGATTGTAGGTGCAGCACTCAAAGGCTATGACAACTTTGATGTCGATGCTTGTACCCGCCGTGGTATTTGGTTCAGCATCGTGCCGGACCTTCTGACCATCCCAACGGCGGAGCTGACAATTGGATTGCTTCTTGGCCTGACTCGCCATCTGGCCGAGGGGGATCGCCGTATCCGAACTCACGGATTTAACGGGTGGAGACCGGAACTATACGGAACGGGTTTAACAGGACGCACACTCGGAATCATCGGTATGGGTGCGGTCGGGCGAGCGATTGCGAAGCGCTTATCGAGTTTTGATATGCGGGTGCTTTATTGCGATGACATCGCCTTGAATCAAGAGCAGGAAAAGGCCTGGAATGCACGACAGGTGAGTCTCGATGAATTATTAAGTAGCAGTGACTTTGTTGTACCTATGCTGCCAATGACGCCGCAAACTTTGCACTTATTGAATGCAGAAACAATTGGCACAATGCGCACAGGAAGCTACTTGATCAATGCGTGTCGTGGTTCAGTTGTCGATGAATTAGCTGTTGCCGAAGCACTTGAATCTGGAAAATTGGCGGGTTATGCGGCAGATGTTTTCGAATTGGAAGAGTGGATCCGTGTTGATAGGCCAACAGCTATTCCGCAGGAGTTACTGACCAATACAGCGCAAACATTTTTCACCCCACATTTGGGGTCTGCGGTCGACGACGTGCGTTTCGAAATCGAGAAACTAGCAGCCAATAATATCTTACAGGCACTGACCGGCCAAAGGCCATCCGATGCTATCAATAATCCAATTTTGGAAGGCGTTAATTGATCAATCTTGAACGCGTAGTTACTTTTCTGGCTGTCGTGAATCGGGGTGGCTTTCGTGAAGCAGCCAAGCACACAGGGCTCTCACAGTCAGCTGTGACTCAGCATGTTAGGCGCCTAGAAGAGTCGCTGAGTGTCAATCTGATTGTGCGAAACAACGCAGGTTGTACGCTCACAGAGGAAGGCAAAGTGTTTTTGCCTTATGCGGAAAACCTAGTGCGCACCGGATCCAGAGCGTGCGCATTATTCGACACAAATCGTCTTGTAATAGGCGCGAGCTCGAATATCGGCATCTATGTATTGCCACCGCACTTGAGGCGGTTCAAGAAAACAGCAACTTGCAATTTTGATGTAGTCATTGGCGATAATCTTACCATTGTGAAAAAACTGGAAAACTTTGAAGTCGATGTGGCCATTATGGAATGGTGGGATCAACGAGAGGGATTTGATGCATGCGTTTGGCGAAGTGAAGAACTAGCTGTGATTGTGCCGGTGGAGCATCCGTGGGCCAAATTGGCGAGTATTCCATTAGATTGGCTGAAGGGAGAGAAATTGCTGGGGGGAGAAACAAGTAGCGGCACAGGGCGTCTGTTACAGCATTTTTTCGGAAGCGTGGCAGATTCTATTGGTGTATCTATGCAGCTTGGAAGCACAGAGGCGGTTAAACGGGCAGTACAGGCAGGCTTGGGTATTTCATTGGTGATCTCTTCGTCTGTGGTCGATGAGTGCGAGAGTGGTCGACTAAGAAGCGTTAAAATTGAAGGGATCACCCCCTACAAAAATCTTTACGTTATTTGTCGTAGCAATATGCTTGAAAATACACCATCGGCACATTTCAAAAAATTTCTACTTCAGTAGATGGATGGTATGTTGTTTATGCCAACAGTTAGAAAGTGTGAAGTTTGCCGTGACATATCATGATTTTAAGTTGATGGTAGCATTTTATTCATTTGCGTTATTTCTCTAGAAGGTAGGCGTCTAAATACTAAGTTTTCTACCTTTAAAAGGCCATATCGAACATCCACTTTAATCTGCGGTATCAAGAGAAGATTATTTTTTGCGAACATCCGCTTTGGGCACAACTGAGCCGGTTCTGGTGCTTTGAAATTAATTTAGATCAATTGCATCGCATATCCACCAGCTAACGTGTCCGTTAGTCTCACTAGCCCCTTTTCGGGTACATCTAGTGTGTCAGGTGCTTAGGCTCTAGCGCAAAAGGCGTACTCTTAATCTTCTCAAGACTCGCCTGTATCCAACCTGCTTTGGTCGCCTGATCATCACTGTGGTCAATGTCCGCGTCATTCAAACCTGATATGTGCTGAATTAGCAGGAGACTTTCACTTGGGATATGCTAGGCAGCTAACCGATAAAAGTTCTCTGCTATTTGATTTGGCGTTTTAAAATCCAAACTCTTTTGAATTCTTCGCTGATTATAAAATAACACAATGTATTTTGTAATATCTGCTTTAGCTTCATCTCTGGTTTTATAGTTGCAATGATGCACTAATTCATTCTTGAGTATGCCCCAGAAACTTTCAATCGGTGCATTATCGTAACAGTCCCCACGTTTGCTCATTGAACCTTGAAAATCACATTTTTCCAGTATCTTTCGATATTCATGGCTGCAATATTGGCTGCCTCTGTCCGAATGAATAATTAAGCCTTTCGTTGGTTTTTGATTACGAATCGCCATAGTCAGTGCATTGCAAACAAGTTGTGCGGTCATACGCTCATTTAAGCTATAGCCAACCACTTGTTTCGTGTACAGGTCTTTTACTGCTGCCAAGTATAACCAACCTTCAGCAGTCCAAATGTATGTAATATCGCTTGACCATGCAAGATTGGGCTTAGTCATTGAAAACTGTTGCTCTAGTAAATTTGCGTAGATCGCTCGATTATGATCACTCTTCGTAGTTCTTTTGAAACGCTTATGACGCTTACAATACAGCTGGTTGAGCTTTTTTATTTGACGTACAGCATACGTACTGATTTTGATACCTTGCGCTTGTAAATGCTTAGTTAATCGAATATAGCCATAGCTTTGTTTAGTTTCCTCATGAGCTATTTTGACCAAAATTGTCTGTTGATTTCGCTGAACCAATCTTTTATTCATGCCTCGTTTTAGCCAATCATAAAATCGTGACACTGAAACGTGAAGTAATCTAGCCATAAAGCTAATCGGGAATAAATATCTTTGCTGTTTCATATAGGCGTACCTTACTGACTTTCTTTCGCAAAGTACGCTGCTGCCTTTTTTAGAAATTCACGTTCCATTTCAGCTGTTTTGAGCTGTTGTTTGAGCTTTTTATTTTCTTCGAGTAAGGCATTTAGATCAGGTGAATATTGTTTAGTGCCTGCTAAGGTGCCAGTCTTTGCTTTATTATTCCAATTTGAAAGAGTTTGCATTGAAATGCCAAGTTGTCTGGCTGTTTCCGATACATTGCCTTGATTGGCTTCAATCAATTTTATTGCTTCAACTTTAAATTCTGCGGTGTAAGTCTTCTGTTTCTTGCTCATGGTAAACTCCTGATGAGTGTCTATAGTTTACCAAGTTAAAACCTCCTGTTTTCTCAGCACACATCAG
>NZ_AMFQ01000033.1:0-5110 GCF_000335555.1 Acinetobacter sp. WC-743
AACTCAATCTTGGCAATCTCAGTCATCCAAAAGAGACAGATAGTAGCGAAGGGCGAGGAGAAGGCTTTGAGCTAAGAACGGATCAATGGGGTGCGGTACGTGCAGGTCAAGGCTTACTGCTGAGTAGCCATGCACAAGATGGGGCATCAGGTAATCATCTAGATACAACCGCAGCCAAAAGTCAGCTAGAAAGTAACCTAAACAATGCCAAAGCCTTAAGTGAGGTTGCCAAGAACCAACAGACTGATCCTTTAGAGGTCTTAGAACGAATCAAAGAGTTTATCAATACACTGGCTCAACAAGATCCGAAAAAAGCGGATGCATTTAAGTCCGCAGTAATGATGCTGGCTTCACCAAATTCAATTGCACTATCAAGCAATGAAGACATCCACCTCTCTGCGGATGGGCAAATCAGTCATAGTGCTGGCGGAAGCATTAATCTAAGCACACAAAAATCCTTGGTGGGGCATGCGAGTTCAAAGATCAGCCTGTTTGCAGCACAGGAAGGTGCAAGACTTTATGCTGGCAAGGGGAAAGTAGAGATTCAAGCACAGGGTGATGGTGCTGATTTGATTGCACGCAAAGGGATTCAAATCATTTCCACAGAAGATACGATTTATATTACTAGTCCGAAAGAGATTAAGTTGATTAGTGATGGTTCTGAGTTAAAAATCAATGGTTCTGGGGTGTTTGCAACCACAGGTGGTTTGTTTGAAGTAAAGTCTGGGCAGCAGAAGTTTACTAGTGGTGCAAAGGTTGAAATGAAATCTCGTGAATTCAAAGAAACGCCTTGTTATTTAACCTATGAAGCTAAAGACTTACTTGGAAATCCATTAGCGAATAAAAAGTATTTAATGATACTGCAGAATGGTGATGTTATTCAGGGTGTTACGGATAGTCAGGGTAAAACACAAAAAGTAACAACACCATCTCCTGAAAATATCTCTATTTATATAGAAGATGAAAATATTAATAGCTATAATTTAAAAATAAAGGAATAGATTGTGGAAAACTTTTTATTAAAAAATAATCAAAATGGCGATATTTTTAAAGCAAATATACAGCCAAAAAATAATAAACTCATTTTGGTTGTAAAAGATAATGTAGGTAATGTGCTTTCTGGAATAAACTATAAATTAATAGTTAAAAATTTAAGTACAATTGGTCCAAATGTACTACTACAGGACTCCTTTTCAACCAATAGCAAAGGAGAAACGAGAGCAGTATATTTTGATGCTTATTTGACTGCGGAAGTTACTATTTGGCTTGATAGTAAGAAGCCCATAACTAAAGATGATAAAAATGGTGTTTATAGAATAAAATCGGAAAGTTATAGTTATATCAGTACAAGACCAGTTTTTAATAAATCTGGTGATTTAAAAGTAAACAAGAAAGAGACGATTGTTGTAGAAAAACGAATTGATGTTTTACAGAAAGCTTTTATTTTATATCAGGTTTTTATGAGAGTAGGAGGGCAAATAAAGTATTTTCCTAAAGGTAGTTATCGAATATTTAATGAAAAAAATGAAAGATTGGATGCCTCATCAAAACAAATTAAATCCAGTGTATTGAATGAAAAATCAATATCAAATCTGTTATATACGGATCATAAAACTTATATTGAATTTGATTTGAATGGAATTAAATTTAAATCTCCATTAATGGCGCCACTAGTGACTTCAACTAAAGGGAATTTTCATCCTTTTGAAATTAAGCTAAGTAGCACGACTACAAATCCTAAAGAAACTTATACAGCGAGTTTAGGTGCTAAAACAACATTACCGATAATTATTGTACCAAAAACCAATGAAATTTATATTTTACCGATGGATGTTTTTAAGCCGTTCGATAAGTTAACTAAAGATTTTGAGAAATCTATATCTTCAATTTATAAAAATAAAAAAGATTTAGAGTTACAACTTGAAGCAAGAAATCCAACTGACATAAAAAAAATTGAAGAAAGACTGGGTATCGCAAAAAAGGACGCCCTAGACAAAATTAATGGAGAGTTTAAAAACAGTGCAGAAATCCAAGAAGTACTTGTGATTGAAGCAAGTGGAAACTCAAATGGTAATCCAAATATCTTAAGAAGATATGCCAATAAACGTAGAATCGAAGAATTAAGAACTCAACGAATAAATAAAAGCACAACTAAAATCAAGATAACCAGTGATACAAGTACAAATGCTAGAGAAGGGACAGAGGAAATAAACACATCGAATCCTCGAGAGTTTAATGATAGTTTAAAAAAATTTATAAATGGTGTAGGTGTTGAATTAGCGAGTTACAAATCAAAATCAGCGGATGAAAAAAGCATTCGAGATTTGTATTTACCAGTGTTGGGACGTGTGGGTGGAGAGTACTCTAACCAATACAATATGATGAGTGAAAATGATGAACTCACAGTAGATGCGCAGTGGATGAGATTTGTAGGTACAAATGGTACAGAGGCTACGCTTAACTTATCTAAGGAACATTTACATGGTAAAGCTGAAGCAAAGGCGGCTGCAAAATTTGTATTATTTGAGGGACGAGCAAATTGGGACTTTTTTTGGCCATCTAAATACGGTTGGAGTATTGTTTTTGATGGTGGCGATCCCATTGCGACAATTCGAGTTGTTGCTGGTGCCGCATTACAAGGATTTGCAGGTGCAAATCTAGCAATTGCAGGTCAAACGAGTGTCGCGATTGGTAACGTTGCAGGCTATCAAAAACTACAAGCAATTTCACATGATCCTAAAAAATCGATGAAAGATGCAGTTGATGCAGTAAAAGGCTTAAAAGTAGAAGTCAAAAGTAATGAAGATATACCTCCTGATGTGCTAAATAAAGCTCAAGTAGAAGTAAAAGCCTTTGCTGGCGCCCAATTAGCGCTTACTCCAAAAGTTGAATTGCAGTGGTTTAATGCGAATGGAAACCCTCGTGAATCAAGTGGAGAGCCTAAGTTTGAAACATTAGCAAAAGCAGCCGTTACTGCTGGCGTGAGTGGTGGTGCAGGAGCAGAATTTAATTTTTATATGTACATTCACACGAATGGTTCGATCAGGATCAAGTTGGCTGCCCATTTGTGTTATGGGATTGGGGCAAAAGGCGCGGTTGATTTGGAGGTAAATCCTAAAGATTTAGTATCTTTAATGCTGTTTATCAAAAAGAATTTACTGAAAATGGGCTTTATGCATTTGGCTTATATTGCTACTGATTTATTTGAGCAATTATCACAACTTTTTGCGATGCTTGCCGCAAATAATGATTATACAATTTTAAAAAAATATTCTACCCAGTTAAATAATATATCAGATTTTCTCGGTGATGTAAGCCAAGACTTTAGAAAATGGACAGCAACAATTAAATCTGAAGAAGCCAAATTGGCATGCGCTCAAAATATAAATAATAATTTACAGTCATTGATCGGTTTAACACCCAACTCCAAAGGGATCTTGGTATATTCTCTATGTCATTGGAATACTCGTTGGGCACATTATGATGATTTCCCAGCTATAGATTGGGATGGGATTCATTATTTGGATCAACGAAAAACAGCTATTGTTAATATTTTTAAATCAACACTGCATGTAAATGAATGGCGAAATATTATAGAAAGAGTCAATCAGCAAGGTAAAAAAAGTACTGGAAATACAAAAAACCTTGAAAGACATATTATTAATTTTTTAGCCAGTGGTTTAAACTTGGTGCGGTTTCAAATAGAAAATATTGTTTTGGCTCTAAATAACAATACCAAATATACAGGACCTACCAATAAATGGATTAAAGACTTTATAGAAGCAAGAACAAGTTTGGAAGGAATTAAGACATGGCCTTTACCACAAATTGCTTATAATCAGGATGACAGTATTTTTAAACAAGTCAAAATTATGCAGGGATATGATGAAAATAATGAAATTCTATATTTGGCGAGTGCTAACGATAAACCATTATTCTCAGAACCTGATAACGATACATATTTAACGTAAAATATTAAGGATCTTAGGGCATAATAAATATTTCCTAAGATCCGTTTTATGGTTAAAAATGAAATTTAAAATTTCACTGAATAAAAAATATGAGCTTAGACTTTAAACTAATGGGGTCATAGGTATTCTATTTTTGTATAGGCGTTGGACTATTGGCAGCACATCGGACTGAAGTAGTGTAATAGCGAGAAAAATCCTTTCCTTTTAAGCCAGGTTCTTTAAACATTCTTGAAAAAGTAAAGCCAAAAGCAGTCCGAATCATATATTCATCTTTTGCATTTGTACTTCTAAGGACCTTAGCCGTACCTGTTTCAGGTCCTTTGGGATTTTTTTCAGGTGATTTAGAATAATAGTCAGGTGCATACCAGTCAGCGACCCATTCTAAGTTTTCATTGATTAAGTCGTAAAAACCTAATGGAGTAGGCTGATGAGCGCCAAGTTGAGTGATGAGTATTATCGAGTTCTCTGCAACAGTTTCTGTGAATGCTTGTTGTTGTTCATAACTATTAAAGTTTTTACCATATTCTACTTTACCATTATCGGTGGGATAAACCACTTGTTGGCCGCGGTTACGAGCAGCATATTCCCACTGCGCTTCGGTTGGTAAGTCCATAGGTACATTTAATTGTTTGCCTAACCATTGGCAGTAATCACGCGCTTGATACCAATTGAGTCCAGCGGCAGCATCTTTATATCGTAAATCTGAATCTGGATCATCCATAACTTTAGGCTTCCTGTTGCTGCACTATAAGTATCTAAGTCTTCATAACTGGACTTATAGGCATTTAGGCTATAACTATCTAAAGTGACTTTATGTAAAGGTTTACTATGAGCATCACCATCAAAAGGTAATTTTCCTTTATTGACGAGTTCACCGAAGTCACCCATCATAAACGTACCACCTTGTACAAAAATCATATTCTTTTTGGTTTTCTCCACCAATTTTTTAATTCTTTGTTGTAACTCAAGATCGTTTTTTTCATTGGTCTTTTGAGCTGTTGAATTGCTATGCGTCTCATTGGTGGTTTTTGCACAAGCAGATAAGGCTAAAGTGGAGAGTAAAATAGCAATTATATTGTGTTTCATCATTTTTAAATAAGACTATCAATATTTTAGTTTTTATCCTAACTGATAATTGG
>NZ_AMFQ01000034.1:0-55049 GCF_000335555.1 Acinetobacter sp. WC-743
CATCAGTAATAATGAAATCAATAGGATTCCCATTTGAATCTACACTAAATGTATTTTGGAGGAGTTTCCTCCAGCACTTTTAGAGATTGCCTGATCAGCGATACCCGCTGAATGTTGATGAGCGCGAATATGAGAACCATCGATGAACAGCCATTCCATATCTGTATTCAGCGATAATAATTTGAATATAGTGAGTAACTTACCACTACTTGACCAGCGATTAAAACGTTTAAAAATAGAGTTCGGTTGTCCAAAGCAAGTGGGGATATCACGCCAAGGGCACCCAGTTCTAATCCTATAAAGAATCGCTTCAATAAAATTTCTTAAATTTGAGTTGAGATGAATGGATAAATTACGCAAAATAGCTTTCAACTTTTGCCAGTGTTGATCTGTTAACATGGTACGAGGCATAGCGAATAGTAGAATTGGGTTTGGCGATTTAATTTTACTACTTCGCTATTTTTTAATCTAAAAGTGTCAACACGCCCTATTTTTTAAATAAAATTTATCCACTTTATCAGCCAACGAATAGAGGCTTCAAAGTGGATAAATTCTGACAGCTTGATCAACTCAATTTAGCAATGTTTGATCTTTTGACCAAACTGGAGCAAAGTCTCTAATCTACTTGTACGACTACTCTTTTGGTTGTTTTATTCTTACGGGTCACCAGTACACCACATATCACTACGATAGAAGTTACACCCAAGGACAAGGTTGTTTCATAACTGTACTGTGGTGATAAAAACATATAAGACAACACACTCATGATGATGGCAATTACAAACCAAGTCAGCCAAGGGAACATCCACATTTTAAAGCTAATCTGCGCACCCCTTTTTTCCAACTGATGTCGTGAACGCAATTGCGAAACAGCGATCACCAAGTAAACCACCAAAGCAATAGAGCCTGTAGTTGACAGTAAGAAGCCAAAAACCTGCCCTGGGAACATATAATTCACAGCACAACAAATCAAGCCAATAAAAGTCGAAGCAAATACAGCAATCGTCGGTACACCTGAACCATTAATTTGAGTAACCAGTCTTGGTGCTTCGTTGCGTGCTCCCAAAGCAAACAGCATTCGTGAAGAAGTATAAACCGCCGCATTCATACAGCTCGCAACCGCAATGAATACCACCATATCCATAATCAATTTAGTTTGAGGGACATTTAGGCTCACTAATACATACTGAAATGTACCTAACTTTTGTAAGTCGGGTGAACGCCAATCGACCAAAGCAACAGCAAGAAAGATTGAGACAACAAAAAATAAAATAATACGATAGAGCACTAAATTAGTCGCACGTTTAATTTTTTCCTTTGGATTTTTTGATTCGGCTGCTGCGATAGAGAGGATTTCAATACCAAAAAATGAAAATGCAGATATTAGGATCGCTGACAACACACCGCCCATGCCATGAGGCATAAATCCACCATTGGAAAATAAATTTCCCACACCACTTACATCTCGAGCCAAAGGCCAAAGTCCAAATACTGCTGTTGCACCAATCACAATAAACAACAAGATCGCAATCACTTTGATTAAAGCAAACCAGAACTCAAACTCGCCAAAACTTTTTGTGCTAAAGAAGTTGGCAAGACTCAGTAAAATAATAAATGCAAAAGCATAAATCGCACTGGAGACTTGTGGAAACCAAGCATGTAAAATTTCAGCACCTGCAATCGCTTCAATCGGGATCACCAAGACCCAAAACCACCAATATAACCATCCAACAGTAAAACCTGCCCAAGGACCAATCGCTTTACGTGCATAGGTAGAAAAAGAACCTGTATCTGGTTGAGCTACGGCCATTTCTCCAAGCATGCGCATCACTAAAAAAACGATCACACTGGTAATAATATAAGCAAGTACAGCAGCAGGACCCGCCTTTGCAATTGCAGCAGAAGAACCAACAAATAAACCTGCACCAATTACACCACCGATACTAATCATCGTGATATGTCGGTTGGAAAGTCCTTCACCTAGTTTTGTTGTTTTTGCACTATTCATATTTTATTCCTTAAAATAATCAGCAGCAGTTTCCATTTCAAATCTGAGCTTTGTCACAACGCTCTGAAAAATGGTCATGCTTTTATAAAACTGTGAATTACATTTTTAAATTCCTATTAAAAATAAAGAGAGAAAACCAAGGATTTTCTCTCTGGATCGCAACGCTAATTTAAAGTTGGCATTGCAAATTGTTTGCACTCACGGATTTGAGCTGAGGGCCAACGTTGGGTAATGGTCTTGCGACGCGTATAAAAACGCACACCATCTGGACCATAAGCATATAAGTCACCAAACAATGAACGCTTCCAACCACCAAAACTATGGTAGGCGACTGGTACAGGCAATGGTACATTTACGCCCACCATACCTACTTGAACATGGCTGGTAAAATAACGTGCGGCCTCTCCATCACGTGTATAGATACAAGTTCCATTTCCATACTCATGCTCATTAATCAATTGCATCGCCTCTTGCATGGTTGCTACGCGGATCACCTGTAAAACAGGACCAAAAATTTCCTGTTGATAGCTGACCATTTCTGATGAGACTTGATCAATCAAAGTAGGACCAACAAAAAAACCTGTTTCATAACCTAATGGCTTCGCATTGCGTCCATCCACAACAATTTTAGCACCTTGTTGTTCAGCACTTTGGATAAAAGCTTCTACTTTCTCTTTATGTGCTTGTGTAATGAGCGGTCCAAAGTCATTTTGCTCATCGGCATAGTGCCCATACTTTAACTGTTGCATTTCCAGTTTGAGTTTTTCGATCACAAGATCGGCAACCTCATCACCGATTGCCACGGCGACAGACAATGCCATACAACGCTCACCAGATGAGCCAAAAGCAGCACCCAACAATGAGTTGACTACATTATCAATATCCGCATCGGGCATGATAATGGCATGATTTTTTGCACCGCCTAATGCCTGACAACGTTTGCCTGTTGAGGTTGCTGTACGATAAATATATTCAGCGATCGGGGTAGAACCAACAAAACTCATGGCTTGTACTTTTGGATGATGGAGCAAAGCATCGACTGCTTCTTTATCACCATTGACCACATTGAACACACCATCTGGTAAACCCGCTTGTTTCAACAATTCAGCTAAATATAGGGCTGCGGAAGGAGTCTTTTCTGAGGGTTTCAGAATAAAGCAGTTGCCACAGACAATTGCCATTGGAAACATCCACAGTGGCACCATCGCAGGGAAATTGAATGGGGTAATTCCAGCAACCACACCTAAAGGTTGAAATTCGCTCCATGAATCAATATCTGGACCGACATTTTTTGAAAATTCACCTTTTAAAAATTCAGGTGCTCCACAAGCATATTCAACATTTTCAATGCCACGTTGCAATTCACCTTTGGCATCATGACAAATTTTGCCATGTTCCTGTCCAATTAATTCACAGAGTTTGTCCGCATTTTCTTCAAGTAATTGTTTAAACTTAAACATTACTCGCGCTCGCTTAATCACAGGTGTATCACGCCATTCCGGGAATGCTTGCTGCGCAAGCTCAACGACTTGATTGACCAGTGCAGTATCAGCAAGTGCTACCTGTTTGCTAACCTGACCTGTTGCTGGATGATACACAGCTTGTTTTCTGGTGGTCTTAGCAACCAGACCACCTTGAATAAAATGTCCAACGACATCAACCGTTTCGATTGTTTCTGTAAAACCTGTATCTGATGATGCTGGACTAAAATTTTCTAAATTATTCATCACTTTTCCTTGTCTACCGTCATTTTCCATGAGCTTTGATTTCATCTACAAAACTTATTTCACTTGGTATAAGGTATCTCCAACAGCATTCATTAATCGAGATAGCTGTGCTTCGGTACTGTTAAACATCGGTCCAAATTGAATGGTGTCACCACCAAAGCGAACATAAAAGCCTGCTTTCCACAACTTCATTCCTATTTCAAAGCCACGAATTGTCGCATCTCCATCACGAGGGGCTAATTGTAAGGCACCGATTAATCCACAGTTACGAATATCAAGAATATGAGGTGCACCTTTTAATTCATGAATCAGTTTTTCAAAACTTGGGGCTAAAAGTGCAGACTGAGAAATTAAATTTTCTTTTTCAAGTACATCCAAGGTTGCTAATGCTGCTGCACACGCGACTGGATGCGCTGAATAGGTATAGCCGTGGGTAAATTCAACCGCATGTTCAGGCAGATCTTGTTGCATAAAGGCATCATAGATTTCATGGCTCGCCACCACGCCACCTAAAGGAATTGCACCATTGGTAATTTGTTTAGCAAAGGTCAATATATCTGGGCTCACTCCAAAATATTCCGACGCAGTCCATTTTCCGATACGTCCAAAACCCGTAATGACTTCATCGAAAATAAGTAAAATATCGTGTTGATCACAGATTTCTCTTAAGCGTTGTAGATACCCTGTAGGTGGCACAATACAGCCTGCCGAGCCAGACACTGGTTCTACAATCACTGCTGCAATATTAGAAGCATCATGCAACTCAATCAGCTTGAGCAATTCATCCGCCAACGCCACGCCACCAGTTTCTGCACAGCCTTTGGTAAAGCTCAAATCGGATTGTAAAGTATGAGGCAAGTGATCAACATCCATCAATTGCCCAAACATTTTGCGGTTCCCGCCAATGCCACCTAAACTGGTACCTGCAACGTTTACCCCATGATAACCACGCGCTCGACCAATCAATTTGGTCTTACTTGGTTTTCCTTGAATTCGCCAATACGCGCGTGCCATTTTGATCGCGGTATCTGCGGATTCTGAACCTGAATCCGTAAAGAAAACATGTTGTAGTTTTTCAGGCATATGCTGAATAATTTTTTCAGCCAATTGAAAAGCCAGAGGATGACCAAACTGGAATGCCGGTGAATAATCCAATTTCGCCAGCTGTTGACTGACTGCCTGTTGAATTTCAGTTCTCGTATGCCCTGCACCACAGGTCCATAAACCTGACAATGAGTCATAAATTTCACGCCCATGGCTATCAATTAAATACGATCCTTGTGCCCCAACGATCATACGTGGATCTTGATGAAAATTACGATTTGCAGAAAACGGCATCCAGTAAGCTTGATAGTTCAAATTCATCTGCGTATTGGATTGACTTGCTTCCGCTACATAGTCACGGTCAGTTGATGTATCGATCTCAAACATAATCACTCTTCTTGTTTTAGGGTTATGTCTTGAGTGTACAAAGCGATATAGTTTTGATAAATTCAAATTATCTTGAGTTTAGATATAAAAAAGTAAAACTAAATGAAACCGAAAAAATTAAACCAAGTGACTGATTTTGATATAAAGTTGCTTAAAATTTTTAAAACAGTATGTGATTGCCACAGCTTTACTGCTGCCGAAAGTATCCTTGGCATTAGCCGATCTGCGATTAGTTTACATATGAGTGATCTTGAAAATCGTTTAGGTATTCGGCTTTGCCAACGGGGGCGAGCGGGCTTTGCACTTACCGATGAAGGGCGTGAGGTTTTACAATACATTGAAATGTTGACCGCCTCGATTGAAGACTTTCGTGCCAAAATCAATCAAATGCACAATCAATTGAAAGGTGAATTCAACATTGGGATCATTAATAATCTGGTCACCATGCAAAGTGCTTATATCACCAAATCTTTGGCGCAACTCGCTGAAGAAAATTCAGAAGTGGTGATCAATATCAGCATGAGTACATTGTCCGATATCGAATGTCGTGTTTTAGATAACCGTTTACATGCAGGTGCCATTCCCTTGGTCAGTCCACTGTCAGGATTGGATTACTTTCATTTATATCAAGAAAACTCATTTTTATATTGTGGGGAAAATCATCCTTTATTCAACCACACAGGTAAAATCACCCCAAAAGACCTCAAGCAATGGAATACAGTGCTTCCAAACTATGCCATCAGCCCAGAAGCAATGAAGTTACATCAGTTATTAAACTGTTCTGCTACTGCAAGTGATCGAGAAGGAATCGCTTTTCTTATACTGACTGGTAAATTTATTGGTTTTTTACCCGATCACTATGCGAGAAAATGGGTCGTAGATGGCTTTATGAAACCTATTATGCAAAATGTTATGCATTATAGTACACCTATATGTCTTATTACACATAAAGGCAAAAATGTTAATATTATTTTAAAAACTTTTATGGATATTTTAAAAAGAATAGTTCCACCGATTCAATAATGTTTACTTCAACAAATATATTAAAAAGCGCTTTAAATATAATCTAATTAAAAACTAAACCATATTTAAAGCCAAACATAATATAAATATTAAAATAAACGTGATGCAATTAACATAATTTCTATTTAATAATAATCCACAACCAATATTTTATGTAGATCACTTTCTAAATCTTCTATATTGAGGTGAACCATGCTATTGCCTTGCTTTTCAATCAAGCTGTTAAAGCTAAGGCTATCAACGTTTGCTTTGCTTTTAATCGCTTCAACAGTGCTATCAATCATTTTGCAATTTGAATTATTTGAATCTCTTTCACAGGTAAATTCTACTATATCCCCGTAAAACATGATCTCCTCAGCAGATGCATTTAAACTTAAAATCGATATACTAAATGTTATTAATAAAAAGGCTAATTTTTTAATTAACTCCATCTCAATCCCCTTTAAAGAAATGGTGTAGTTAATTAATTACATAACCTCATTATTAATACAAGATTATCCAGTGGATAAATAAAAAAATAATTGAAGTAAAATATGATTTACTTCAATTAATCATATTCAATTGTGACGGTTGCCATAGCTCGGACTTTTCCGGGGGTCACTTTGGTTGCTGTTTGATAGTAACGTGCAGTCATTGGAACATTGTATTGAATGTTGTCATTTGACTTTAAAGTACCCAATTCCAGCTTGTCATTTTTAGCAATTACACGATTGGCATTCTTATATTGAGACTGCAATTGTACGCCCACACCTGAAGCACTGGTTCCAGTAGCGTTAGTATTGGCAAGTACATTCTGCAGGCTACTACTCACCGCATCATAATCAAAACTTAGGCTAATTTTATTGGTTTCTTCATAACCTGTTGGATTTTTACCGCCATTACATAAAATGTTCAGGTCAAATGCTTGTTCGCCTTGGGTAGAACCGACACCTTTGAAATCAGCTTTATTCACGGTTGGAAGGTTTACCGTTTTATTGATATTCCCTAATATTTCACATGAAGACGAAGCAATGGTAATGGCATTGCCATAAACTGTACTGGTTAACCAAGGTGGGTTTGGGCGATCTGCTGAACGATAGCTACTATATGTACCCGGAACGAGTGCACCCGAGCCTGTAGAAGTTCCAGTTTTTACAATTTCAACAATAAAAAAACCTTCAGCCAAAACACGTCTACCCGTTGCAGTACGTCGGTAAGGATAATAATCAGCAAAACCTGGAGCTGACGGTGCTTCTCGATATAAACGGATACCAATACCATCAATATTGGTATTAAAAACAGAATTACCGATAGGGCTCAATGAATAATTTTGAGTATGAACTGCCTCAAGCGTACCAGAACTGCCACAACTATAGGTTGACCCATTCGGTTTGATTGGAAAAGACGCTTTTTTCAAAACTTTGCCAACAGCATCGCTTGGTCGAACAACCACACGTCCTACTGCCATGCTGACATCTACTGTTGAGAACCCTCGATCAGGTATACAAGCAGCATAAGCCCCTGAACTGACTGCTCCAGCTAAAAGCAAGAATACACTGTTTAAAACTTTATAGTTCATTGACACACACCTTCCGCCATGATCATGTTTTGCTTTTTGTCTGCTGCTTGCGCCGAAACATCATACTGAATGCGACATTGCTCATCGGCATTTTCGCCCCATTTAACCGTTACAGTATCTGCCGTGGTATTGGTTCTCAAGTAAACCATACTGCCCTGCGCAACCATACCGACATTTTCCCCTTTTGTATCATATACTTCTGCTGCAAAAGGTAGCGTGTCACCATTCTCTTTCATACTGTGAATATAAATTGCCTTACCCAGTTTAGTCACAAAACTGACTTGTGAAATTGAACCTGCATAAGGGGCGATACGTTGGCTGGTACCATCCAATTCAACATCCGCAGACATGCCTTCTGGGTCAAGTGTAATGTCATTTAAACGATAAGGTGTCACATATGGAATAACGGCATAACCTGATTTATTGATACTTAAACCGGTCGCATTATTGACTTTTGCACCCGCTGCTTCAGGAGCATAAACCAAGACCATGGTTTGACCTTGATCAGGTCCAAACAATACGCCTTGAGGATGTGCAACAATATTACCACGTGCTGTCAACATTGCTTGTTCATAACCATCAGCAACACTATAAGAACCACCTACAGTTGCATAGTTTGTACGATACTGTGCATTCAAGTTAGCACTTGGATTGTCGCCATAACGCGTCGATACAGACGTACCATAGTTAAAGCGATCACCAACCACACCACTCACACCCACTGTGGCATTATCTTGCGTCATGATTGAGTTTAAGTTGGCTGAGCTTTTCTTAAACGACAATGGCAATGATAATGTCAGCATATACTCAGTATCATTACTGGTTACTTTTGTGGCTTTATTTTCGATATTACGATTGATCGCTGACAAGCCATAAGTCAAACCACGGTAAGAATTGCTATAACCGACCTGATATTGACGTGTCGTTTCTTGACGATTCCAATAATCTACCCATGAACCTGTCACGTACATGTTTCCCCAGCCTTCTGGAAGTCCTTGATTTAACGTGATCTGAAATTCACTACGCTGTTTGCCAACATGCGTAGAACTAATGCCTTTCTTGTCTAAATCTTGAACTAAGATAGCATCACGTAACTTATAGAAGTTTTCAGTAGAGTATCTATAAGCCGCCAAAGTTAAATTGGTATCTGTAGGGGTAATCAACTTACTGTAGCTGATTCGGAAACTTTGCCCACTTTCACTTTTACGGCGCTCAAAATCAGCTTGAGAGTGTGTCACATCGAGTGCGACTGCACCAATCGGTGTAGCAAATGCACTTCCTAGTGTCACAGCTGAATAATCTTCAGAGAACTGTACACCACCATACGCTGTAATTGAGTTGTTGACTCCGCGTTGATATTTACCCTGTACGATAAATGGATCAAGGTCGATATCTTTATCACGGAATTGCCCCATTGAAACAGAATAACGGCTCATTCCCGGACGTAGCATTTGTACAACAGATGCATAAGGAATCGAATAACGCTGAACTTCACCATTGGCTTCTAAAATAGAAACCTCTAGCTCACCACCAAAACCTGTAGGATAGAGGTCATTAATCTCAAAACTACCCGGCGCTACCGTCGTTTGATAAATAAGTTGACCTTGTTGACGTACTTCGACTTTTGCATTGGTTTTTGCATTGCCGCGAATACGTGGTGCATAACCAATCATGCTGTTTGGAAGCATACGGTCATCACTGGAGAAATCGACACCACGATAGCCGTATGAATCAAAGATTTCACCATCAGTGAAGCTTTCACCTAAGGTCAATACACCTCTGTATTGAGGAAACGCACGTTGAACATAAGTGCTGATCGCGTCATAACTTGATTTAGAAGTATGATCAACCGTTGTTCGATCTTGCCACTGCCATTGACCATTGTGACGAAATTGCCAACCCGCTAAATTTGCCCCAGCAGTTACTGAAGTAAAGGCATTGGTGGTTTCTTCACCACCCTGCAATTTATTAAAAGTTTTGTAGGCACTGGCATTATAAGAAAGAAATGCAGCATTAATGCCACGATCCCAAACACTTGGGTCAACATAGCCTTGTGCATTTTTTTGCATAGCCACTTGTGGAATAGAGATGTCAACACGTAAACGTGAGGTATCAAATTCATAAAACGAATCTTCTACCCACTGTTCAATTTTCTGACATCCAGTTGGATAAGTGCTTTCGCCTTTTTTTAATACTTCTGCTTTAACGCCATATTCTAAAAGTTGGCTTGAGTTAAAGCAGGTATAGGCATTTTGATTATTTTCAGTGGCTTTAAACACCATACGGTGTTTGCCAAACCAATTTCCATTGACATAAATATCGACATTGTAATCGCCAGATAAAACAGGATTACCATATTTAAAACGATTTACATCAATCTTTTTAGCGTCGCCAATTAAAAAAGCCGAATCAAATTCTGCTTCTGCAGCAGTCGGAGACTGTTCTGTCCCGTCTAAGTCAGTTTCAGTTGCATTAACTAGAGCTGGAATGCTAAGTGTAATCACGCCACAAGCCACATAATAACGAATATGTCGCTTGATCCACTTATAGCTTTGTTCATTTTTTTGCATAAAGAAGTCTGCCTATTGACAAATGAATAGGTTTTTAATTCGCTTACTCTCAGTTAAATGGAATGATTAAAGGTGTTTCATCATTATTCAAAGGTGCTTTAAATGACGCATCACAGTGAAATTTAAAGCCTTGCCAATTTAAGGCAATTTAATATTGCGCTCTACACGACCACCATAATCATTGATTGTGGTGAAAGTCATTTTTGCGACATTCGAACCTTTTAAGTTCACAGTTCCATCAGAAAACGGTTTCAACATTAAACCTTCAGCAAGTAAATCAACGCGTTTACCTGACTGATCTTGCATAATCGAAGTCAAGGTAATATAAAATGGCGTCGGGTTTTTAATTGCCAACTGTGTTCCATTACTGCTCCATTGCAACTTTTCAGGTGCTAAAGCAGCATCTTCTTTAATTCCGCTCGGACGATAGAAAAACTTAATACGTGAACGAATCGCGAGTTGTAAAAAGTTCTCTGGCACAACATTTTGATCTTTGGCGGAAGGCTTCGGTGGAATATCCAAAATATTCAACCAAAACAACGTTTCTTGAGTTTTACTTAATTCATTTGCTTTAGGCATACTGCTAATACGTAAAGACTGTCCTTTTTTTGCTTCCACCCGTGAAATCGGTGGTGCAATCATAAAAGGTGCTTTTGATTGATCAGGTGTAGATTTAGCATCCCCCTCATCAATCCATGCTTGAACCAATGCAGGATTATTTCCGTTATTACTCACTTGTAAGGTAATTTCACGTGAATCAGATGGATAAATCACACGAGTACCATGAATAATGATTTCAGCATTTGCTGCACCAAACGGAATTAAAAGTGCCAGTAAACCTTTTTTAAAAAAGGAATGATTCAAGAACATAACGATTATCTCTACCTAAAATAAAGTAAAAGAGCTAAGTGGGCTGACCCACTTTAGCTCTGCACAATTCAATAAAAATTATTGATAGATAATAGTATATTGAACTGAAGTTGTAACTTTACCAGCAGCAGAAGCGTCAGTTGCATAGTATTCAGCATAGTAGTTAAGATCAGCTGAACCTTTATCAGCAACGTCTACCCATTGAGAGTTCGTTTGCGCACCAGAAGCACCAGCAGCAAGTACTGGAATGAATTGGTTGTTAGAACCTAAAAGTTGAACTTGAACGTTTTTAGCACCGTTCGCAGTAGCATTTTGGTTGTTTAAACGACCAGTACCGAAGTCAACAGTTGAACCTGGTTCGAAGTAAGTTGCAACTTTACCTTCTGAACAGTTTGCTAAGTTGATTGTGAAAGGAGTACGACCAGCAACATCACCTGTTTTAGCAAGTGTTTGCTTAGATACAGTTGGAAGGCTTACTGTAAAGTCTTTACCTTGTGGTGTAACGATGTCACAAGTTTTATCAGTAACTAAACCGTTAATTGTAATTGTACCATCTGCTGCAAAAGCACTAGAAACCCCTAAAACTGCAACTGATGCCGCTAAAAAAATCTTTTTCATACCAAGTGTCCTATACAAACAAAAATGATTAGTGTTGGTCGATGTGTATTATGCACACTCAGACAAAAATGTAAACAATGTCACACTTTTTAAAGAAAGAGATACGATTCCTAGCAAAACTATCAATTTTTGAGATCAATTATTTATTTATATTTTTTAATATCTTAAATAATCATTAAATTGATTTTTCAGTTTTAATTAAATTATTATTTTTTTGTAACTGAGCTGTAAACAAGCATAATTCAAGTGATTTTGACTTTAGATTGAAGTTTTAATAAACAAGTTAAAAAGCTCAATGAATTGAATAGATTACTTATTAATGTATAAAAATCATGCTATTTCTTAGCAAATAACTGAATGCCCCAATATGAACAAAAAATAAACAAAGCATACATTAATACTTCCTTTTTATTGTATTACGAGCCGCAAAATTTAGATCAAATATTGTGTGTTTTTATCAATGAAATTTAATATATTAAATAATACACTTAAAAATCAGACTAAAAATTAAATTAAAAATAATTTCAAATACTTAAATTAAATTTTAGATGAGATTATTCTTCTCCTTACTACATCAACCGAGCAAAAAAATAGAGACATCACTGCCTCTATTTTAAATTCATGTCGATTTGATTAAGCACGAATAAATGCTAAAAGATCTGGATTGATCACATCAGCATTAATGGTCAACATGCCATGTGAGTAACCTTCATAGGTTTTTAATGTACCATTTTGAACAAGTTTCGCAGAAAGAACACCTGAGTTTTCATAGGGTACGATCTGATCATCATCGCCATGCATGACCAAAACTGGCACTGAAATTTTTTTAAGGTCTTCCGTAAAGTCAGTTTGGGAAAAAGCCACGATGCCATCATAGTGTGCTTTTGCACCTCCCATCATACCTTGACGCCACCAATTTAAAATCACAGGCTCTAACCTTTTGCTATTTGGACGATTAAATCCGTAGAAAGGACCGGCTGGTAAATCGTAATAAAACTGCGCACGGTTTTTAAATAACTGACTTTGTAAATCATCAAAAACTTCTTTAGCTAAACCGTTTGGATTATTTTCTGTTTTTAACATTAATGGTGGTACTGCACTGACCAAGACGGCTTTAGCAACATTCTCCTCTCCATGTCGTGCTATGTAATGTACAACTTCACCCCCGCCAGTAGAATGTCCAATATGTACAGCATTCTTTATTCGCAAATGCTTAACCACTTCTGCGACATCATCCGCATAATGATCCATATCATGCCCATCCCAAACCTGACTTGATCGCCCATGTCCTCGACGGTCATGGGCAACGACTCGGAAGCCTTCATTTAAAAAGAACAATAATTGTGCATCCCAATCATCCGAGCTAAGCGGCCATCCGTGATGAAAAAACAAAACTTGTGCATCTTTCGGTCCCCAATCTTTATAGAAAATTTCCACACCATCTTTTGTTGTAACATATGCCATGCTTATTTCTCCCGTTTGAGATTTACATTTCAATTGTTGATCTATGTTTTAATCAATGCGTACAAATCCCATTCCTATTGGAAATGAATTGTTGGATTAAATTTCAATACTAAGATTAAAGTAAACTTGATGGTCAACACTTTTAGTTATCGCCTGATAGCAAAAATGTAAATCAAAAAATCAGTTGAAAATAACGGTTTTATGTTTGAGCCTTGATCGCTATCAATTTATTTTTAAATTCCAGTTTTTAAAAAAGGTCTTCACTTTACAATCTTGCAACATGCTTCCCAAGCATATTTATTTGTTATATTTTTCGACTTGACCTTAAAGTCCACTTCAAACTTATAGTGATTACATCAAGCTCTAAGCCACTCAATCCATATGGTTTAGTCCTGCTTCCCATGTAAAGGTTAACTAAAATGAATACTGATAAGCAGTTTACTGAAGTTGAATTTGGACAATATAAGGTCAAAGTCCCATCAGGTGGATATTATGATCGCTTTAGGATGAATCCCGATTTGGATCAAGTCGCTCAAGACGCTACTGTTGGAAATATCGATTTTTTTCGAAAAATTCCTAAGAAGCAAATAGCATCAAGAGTCGGACTGGTTTGGGCGCCGAATTTCTATTATAAGAGTTCTAATGTTCAACTTTTAATGTTGGCACCCATTCGACAACTTAGAAATAAACTTCCACAACCATTAGAGCCACTGCAAGCACTCCCTGGTTATGGCTTAGTGGCACTGACATTTTTCCATTATGATGTTTGTGATAATGACCCATATAACGAAGTTTCAGTCGCAATTGTTGTACGCCAACCACAAGCAAAAGGTTCACATGCCTTAGAATTATTCCGTTCCATGCGTCAACGTCATTTCTATGCTCATGTTGTCGCGCTCCCTGTAGATACTGAAATTGCACGTATCAGAGGAGTACATGGCTATCAACTTCCTAAATGGCTGACTGAAATTCATGTCAATATCAATACATCGACAATCCATGCATATCTCACAGATACTATAGGTCAACCAGATCTTAGTTTAACGACAACAACACCGAAATTAAAGAAACTAAAACCAGAATCTCGAATCAGTAAAACAACGATGTTGCATCAAGTTGATCATCAATGGCAGCAAACTCAGGTTTTGACCAACACACTTTCATTCACTCAAAAACTCTTGCCAAAACATGTTAAATTGATTCGTCATGGTGGACCACTAAGTCAGTTATTAAATGAATTAGATGCATCCACCATCTTACGCTTAGATGTTGTTGAGGATGCACAAGTGGTGCTGCATTTGCCAACTCAAGTCAATTTGAAATGAGTTTTTTGCAATGTAAATATAATTTAATTTTCACCCAAAATATCCATGCACTGAGCGTATTTTCGAACTAGGCGGCTGATCATCTATCTATTACAATACCGGTTTTTAGTCAGCGCATTGTATTTTGAATCACTCTTCCCCCCAATTAAAACGTGGACTTAAAAATCGTCATATCCAATTGATCGCTATGGGTGGCGCTGTGGGTACTGGACTATTTTTAGGTTCTGCACAAGTCATCCAATCTGCTGGACCTTCGATTATTTTGGGCTATGCCATCGTGGGTTTGATTGCATTTTTAATTATGCGTCAAATGGGGGAAATGATTGTAGAAGAGCCAGTGGCTGGTTCTTTTAGTTATTTTTCACAGAAATATTGGGGAAGATTTCCAGGCTTTTTATCTGGCTGGAATTATTGGGTCGTCTATATTTTAGTCGCGATGACTGAACTCACCGCAATCGCCAAATACATCCATTATTGGTGGCCACATATACCTGCATGGGTATCCACTTTATTTTTCTTTATCGTGGTTACAGGCTTTAATTTAGGCAATGTTAAGTTTTATGGTGAATCTGAATTTTGGTTAGCCATTATCAAAGTGACTGCCGTCATTTCAATGATTGTGTTTGGACTATACTTATTACTTACAGCAGGCGCAGATTCAACAGCAAGTTTTAGTAACCTATGGCAGCACGGCAGGTTTTTCCCGCATGGATTTTCAGGGTTATTTTATATGCTTGCCTTTTTAATGTTTGCTTTTGGTGGTATTGAATTGATTGGTATGACTGCTGCTGAAGCAGAAAATCCTGAGAAAAGTATTCCTAAAGCCATCAATCAAGTCATTTTTAGAATCCTAATCTTCTATATCGCTTCTCTTGCCATCATCATGTCTTTGATACCATGGAATCAACTTGATTTGGGTGGTTTGGACAAAAGTCCATTTGTGATGATTTTTAGTCAGCTTGGTATTGAATGGGCAGCTCATCTGCTCAATTTTATTATTTTGACCGCAGCACTTTCTGTTTATAACAGTGGTATGTACGCCAATAGCCGTATGCTCCACGGACTTGCTATTCAAGGTAATGCACCTATGATTTTTGCCAAAGTAACGCAACAAGGCGTACCTGTGCCTGCGGTGGTATTCTCCTCAGTTCTTATTTTTGGTTGCGTTTTGCTGAATTATTTTATACCTGAACAAGCATTGAGCCATCTTATGTATATGGCTGTTGCTGCGTTGGTTTTAAATTGGGCAATTATCAGTTTTACCCATTTAAAGTTTAAAAAAATAGCTCAGATAGAAGGTACTCAGACTAAATTCCCTGCGTTATTTTCGCCTTTCAGTAATTATCTCGTCTTGACTTTTATCGTGATGATTTTATATATCATGTGGACACAAGGCTTTAAAGAGTCCGTCATTTTAATTCCAATTTGGATTTGCTTGATGTTTGGATTATTTAAAGTCATGACTTGGAACAAATCACACTAATTTAAACAAGGCTTAGTTGGAAAAATAAGCCTTGTTTATGATTAATATAGGTTTCGCTTTAAGATTGCACAATTAAGCGTTCATCTAAGAAAGATTTTTATCACCTGTTTTTTATGACACTTCGCTATTTTTATTATTCAATTATAGCGTTAAATATAGTCAATCTGTTGAAAAATTAATACAGTAGAATATCATTTCTCTTGATCATAAAATTAAAGCGATCAATATATTGTTTGATGATATAAAGCTTGCACTGCCACGCTTTAGCTCTAAAGTTTAAATTGTTTTGCGTAGGCGATACTTTACTTTTCAGAGATGAAAAGTAACAAAAATCTTCCGTTGAGCGAGGGGTACATCCTAATACCCCCGCTCAACATGGCGACATCCATGTCGCCTCGTGATAGCAAGACTGTTTATGATTCATAAGTACAAAATAAATGAATCATCCAAATCACTTGTATGAATAATCAGGCGGTTTGACTATATGTGACTCAAACTCTGATTACAATGCTAAAAGCATATACGCACTGAATTACATAAAATATTAACGATATCACTTTTAAGCATCGTGAATTCAAATACCTTATGCTGATCTGGCAAAATCATATCTGTAATTGGTTGGGCTAAATATAAGCCATTTTCACTATTGGTCAAAAATACAAACCCATCACCCGTTTGTACAGAAGCAAAAACAAAAGATCGATAGCCGGGATTATTTCCCCAATGCCATATATAAGTGTTTTTCTGGTTTTTTTCGACACCCCATCCTAAGCCCCAACTTAGATTAAGTTTAGGCTCGACCATTACAGTTGATTGAGTGATTGCTTGAAGCAATTTGGCATCATTTAATACTGCTTCTAAAAATTTTCCATAATCTTCTGCTGTGGTATATAGAGAAAATGCAGAAACAGGCTCAGTAAGTTTTATAATGTTTCGTGGCTGAGCATTAGACTTAGTTCCGATAAGAAGCTTTTTCTCAATGTCTGTATTCCAAACAAAACTGCTATGTACCATACCAAGCCTGTTAAATACTTTATCTTTCATGACTTGATCTAATGGCATACCAGTCACATTTTCAACAGCGCGCTGTAACAGTATAAAGCCTTCCCCTGAGTACATCCATTTTTCGCCAGGTGTTGCATTAAACTTTAAGGGTCCTGATACCCAATTCGGTAAACCAGAAGTATGATTTAATACCATCCAGGCAGTGATCATTTGAAGGCGAGGATCAGTGACCAGATCATAAGGTTGTTTTTTCAAAGGGTCATGTTGATGCCGATAGCCTTGGGCTAAATATTTGGTTAATGGCGCATCAAGTTCCAATTTACCTTCGTCAACCAATTTCATAACGACATAAGCAAAAACAGGTTTACTGAGTGAAGCTGCTTGAAAAATACTTTCGGTATCTTGTTTAGACGGTTTGGCACATCCGTTGGCAGAATCCAATGCAACAATTTTCTTATTCTTTATTACAGCAATCGCGAGATTACATACATTATTTTTCTTCGAAATTAATGTTAAACTTTCATGAAAGTTTATAGGCTCAGATTTATTTTTTGGCGTATACACACATCCCATTAGAAGAATTGATGGCATTAATATGAAAAATAAAAGCTTAAATTTTCTTGTTAAAAATACAATATATTTTAAAAAATAAATCAAAATCCACATAAGATATAACAACTCAATTTTTTAAAAACTCAAAAATAACAGTTAAATAATAATTAAGCTATTAGTTTTCCACCCAAAGACAATCCTTGCACCAATACAGTCTGAAATATAAAAAGCAAACCTTAATCAACCTAATTGAAAATATAAAACCTCAACCCAATATACTAAAGCATTAAACGATAATTAGACTTCTTTAAAAATTTCTTTTTCAAAAATATATATCAACATAAAAATCTCCTCATCCTAGCCTTCTCCATAAGGAATAAGCAACTTTCAATATCCATATGAGTCCTTCAAAATAAAGATTCTTTAGTTATGAAGGAGACCTACTAGAAATATGATTGGAATAAATCAAACTAATTTAAAACAGGCTTATGAGGAAAAATAAGCCTGTTTGTGTTTCTTTACAATTCAATAATTAGCCTCTTTTCCGACCCAAATCCATAATATACCTGTAATACGTTGATTTAGACGAATATTATCAATTTGATATTTAGATAATATATTTACTCTATTTTTAAACTTAGATATAGCATTACTTGTAGTATAGTCATAATCCATTAAATTATCTGTATACCCCTGATACGATTCAAATAATTCCCCATATTCAAAAATATGCGTTAATCCTAATGCATGACCAAGCTCATGGGCATACGTTTCCAAAAAGCCTTGTTCAACACCATCTTTAAAGAAAACAATAGCATTATCAAATTCATCTTGACTAGAAAGTTCTCCTTTAAAATAGTTTAGACTTGGATAAGCTTTAAAACTTGCACTTCCTGAGATTCCACCCCAGTTATCGTTTCGATTTTCAGGTGGTACAGCTCTCATACGAATCGGTGTGAAAAAAATAAATGTTCTTCTTTCTAAATCACTATATGGCGATCGTAATTCTACCCACATTTTACGCCAATAGAGTTCTTTTAACTCTCTAATAAATTCTGTATAAATAGCCTCAGTTAGATTAAACTTTTTCTTTCTTTTTAAATTATTTTCCTTAATTTCATTTTCACCAGTTATATTTTCCAAATATTTGATGCCATATTTACTCTTTATCTCATCTTCCCACCATTTTTTTACAAAACTTCGGACTTCTGGGTCTGTTTTTGACAATAAATCTAAATCAAAAAGCTCTCTTTTCACAACCTTAAATACCATCAGAGATTGATTAAAATATCTGTTTTTAAGTTCCCACTCATAGTTTTTGGGTTTTTCTAAAATTTCTCCTTTAACTTTAACATCAACTTCAACCATACTAATGACGCTGATCGCAGAATTTTGACCAATATATATCACCCCAACCTCTTTATCCGGACATCCATTTCGTGATGCGATAACTTTAATGTATTCATTCTTTTTTAATACTGCACCCGAACAACGAATTGTAATTGCATTATTTTTTTTATAACTATATCTATTGGTTTCTACAATTTTTTTAACAGTTTCACCATTAACTGTTGTTATGTCTTCACGAGCATCTAGTTTTTTAAATTCTCGTTTTGTGTTGATAAAGCTACTTAAAGGTTCACATAAGGGTTTATATTCAATACTATTTTCATTTTCAAATACTGTCTGAGCATTTTGATTATTATTAAATGTTGATAGTGTGATGAACTTACTCGAAGCCTGAAACTTTAGAATAGTTCCATTATCTGTCAGAGGTTCTTTTTCATCAATCAGTCCTGGGTCATTTTTGTCAGTAAATTGCTGATGAATTTCTATATCTAAACATACACCATCTTTATTTATTTCCTCACTGCCATATATTCCTTTATAATTTGAAGCAAAAAAATAAAGCCAAGATGGGAAATATGAAAAATTATCTTTAAGATGATAAGTACTATCCGTATTACTATACATAACTTGATAAAGTGAACTGTAGTTGGGAACGATTAGAACCGTATCTTTTTTCCCTTCAATATTAAGCAAAGGATAGATATATTCATCACGCACCCAATCAAACCCAAACTCTCCATGATATCGATCAGAAGGTCGACCAATTTCATATGGACGTCTAAAATGGACAGTAAAATTTCTTACACAATCTGCGCTTAAAGTCCCTAATTTAGGGCTAGATTCAATTTTACTCATGAATTAATCCTTAATTTTTGAATTTTGATGAGTGTTTTTAAATTTTATTGTTGTGATTCTAAATTAAGATACCGTAAGTGGTAGTTAATAAAAATATTTATAATCTCAACCCTTTAGAAATAAAATTCTAATTTTCATATCAAATAATATTAACTGAATAGTGCATAAGCATGATCAATTAGATATATATCACATGAAAGATGCTATTCTTTCATAATCACTGATCATTTTTCTAGACCTATTAAGCTTTAGTGTATTGCAAAAATGTAATTAAGAAATAAGTGCTATTGGCTTGATCTCTTTTAAAAATCAAACCAAATTGAATTCAATTTTTAAAGAACAAAAATGACTGATAAAAAGATGGACACTTACTTTCGTCTCATTGCTACAGCTGAACAAGAGTTGATTGCAAACAATGGTCATATGAAAATTAGTGTGATTTGTTCTTTATCGTGATGATTTTATATATGATGTGGACACAAAGCTTTATAGAGTCCATGATTTCAATTTGTATTTGCTTTAAGTTGGGATTATTCCAAGTCATGACTTGGAATAAATCGAAACCCATGTAATTGGTTCAACATAATCATTTTTGATTTATGAAAGAGGTCTACTATAAAAATTGCTTATACCGATAAATCTACACAGAGATATTTCATTTCGAGGTATTCATCAATCCCAAACTGAGAACCTTCACGTCCCAAACCTGATTGCTTAATCCCACCAAATGGTGCAACTTCATTTGAAATAAGACCGGTATTTATCCCGACCATACCGTACTCAAGTGCTTCACCCACACGCCATTGACGTGCAGTATTCTGCGTAAATAAGTAACTTGCTAATCCAAACTCAGTATCATTCGCCATCGCCACAGCTTGTTCTTCATGACTAAAGCGGAACAATGGCGCTAAAGGACCAAAGGTTTCCTCCTTTGCTACATCCATATCCTGAGTCACTTCAGTCAAAACAGTAGGTTCAAAAAAAGTTCCACCTATAACTGAACGTTGCCCACCCACTTTTATCTTGGCACCTTTACTGACTGCATCCTGAATATGAGATTGCACCTTAGCAACAGCTTTGTCATCAATCAATGGACCTTGGGTTGAACCCTCAAGGCGACCATCACCAACTTTTAACTTTGCGACAGCTTCAGTTAATTTTTCAGCCAATTGATCGTATATCCCATCTTGTACATAAATACGATTTGCGCACACACAAGTTTGACCACTATTACGGAATTTGCTCTGCATAATACCTTGAACAGCTTGTTCAAGATTTGCATCATCAAAAACCAGAACTGGGGCGTTGCCGCCTAATTCAAGGGACAGTTTTTTAATTGTTGGTGCGCATTGTTGCATTAAAATACGCCCCACTTGTGTCGAACCTGTAAAACTGAGTTTTTTTACAGTGGCACTTTCACACAGCATTTTACCAACTTCAATCGCATCACCACTGATATGAAGTAATACATCTTGTGGTAAACCTGCCTGAACTGCTAAAACTTCCAAAGCATAGGCAGTTAAAGGCGTTTGCTCAGCAGGCTTCACGATCATAGAGCAACCTGCGGCTAAAGCAGGAGCTACTTTTCGTGTAATCATTGCTGCTGGAAAATTCCAAGGAGTTATTGCTGCAGTCACTCCAATAGCCTGTTTAATAACCAATAAACGTTGATGTGATTGCGTTGGTGTAAGCACATTACCGTCAATACGGCGCGCTTGCTCTGCAAACCATCGAATAAACGATGCTGCATAAGCAATTTCACCTCGTGCCTCTGCCAAAGATTTGCCTTGTTCAGCAGTTAAGATCTGCGCTAAATGCTCTTGATTATCTATGATTAATTTATACCAATTCCAAAGTATATCCGCGCGCTGTAATGCTGTTTGAGCTTTCCAAGTCGTTTGTGCTGTTTGTGAACGCTTAATAACGTCCTCTACAGCCTCACGATTGTAAGCTTTTACCCATGCTAATGATTGATGTGTTGCAGCATCTTTGACTTCGATATAACAGCCATCTTTAGGCATTTCGAAACAAACGTCTGAATGCTGTAATAAATATCTTAAGTGATTTTGAAGCATTTCAAGTCCTTTTGCTTATGATGCAATTAAGTTTGCAAATCCTTGTTTTAAAATACTCAATGCTTGGCTAAATTGTGTAGCAGGAATCGTTAATGGATATAAGAAACGAATCGCATTACCATGACGACCACAAGTCAAAATCAATAAACCATTTTCCATTGCATAACTTTGTATGATTTTGGCTTGTTCAGCTGTCTCTAATTCAACTGCAATCATGGATCCAAGTGCACGAATATCTGTAATCATATGTGTTGTCGCTTTAATCGTATTTAGAAGTGCAACTAACTCTGCCCCTAATACATTTGCACGATTACACAAGTCTTCACTTTCAATCACATCTAGAACAGCAAGTGCTGCAGCGACACCTATTGGGCTTCCAGCATAAGTCCCACCTAGCCCCCCAGGATTTGGAGCGTCCATGACATCCGCTCGCCCTACAACACCAGAAATTGGAAAACCACCACCCAGACTTTTTGCCATGGTGATTAAATCTGCTTTCGTTTCATAGTGGTTCATCGCAAATAATTTACCTGTACGCGCAAAACCAGACTGCACTTCATCAGCGATCAGTAAAATACCGTGTAGGTCACACAAGGAACGTAAACGCTTTAAAAATTCAGCAGGCACTACGTTAAAACCGCCTTCACCTTGTACAGGCTCAAGTACGATCGCTGCAACATCATGTGCAGCAATATCCTCTGCAAAAATATCTTCAATGCTTCGAATCGCATCATCTACCGTTATACCTTTCAACTCGGATGGATAACGTGCATGAAACACGCCTCCAGGCATTAAACCAAAGTCACTTTTATAAGGCGCGGTCTTACCTGTCATTGCCATGGTCATAAATGAACGACCATGAAAAGCATTGCTAAAAGTAATAATGCCATGACGCTGAGTGAATGAACGGGCGATTTTTATTGCATTCTCTACAGCTTCTGCCCCTGTTGAAAAGAATGCACATTTTGCCTTGCCATTAATTGGTGCACGTTCATTGATATGCTCAGCAAGAGAGACATAACTTTCATAAGGTACAACTTGATATGCGGTATGGGTGAATTTTGATAGTTGTTCAGTAACAGCACTAATAACTTTGGGATGGCGATGCCCTGTATTTAATACACCGATTCCTCCAGCGAAATCAATAAATTGATTACCCTCCATATCCCAGATTGTCGCATTTTCAGCTTTTTCAGCATACCATTGACACATCACACCAACACCTCGAGGTGTTGCTTGTTGTTTACGTGTATTTATTGAAATGTGCTTACTACTCATGTCATACCTCATTATTTTTCATTCATAAATGGTAAATCTTAGTATCTCGATCATATGGTTGATGAGATGCAGGTCATTGATCCAATTTTGCACTTTTAGCAATAAGAGACGAGAGCCACTTTGGGTGAGTTAAAGAGAACCAATTTATAATTTTTCAGAGATGTATAAAGTTTTAAAGTTAATCAATTGGGAAGCTCTGAACAAAAAAGTATCTGTTTATAGATGTTTTTTTGTTGAGCTATTATGAATTAAGATACGTATGAACAGTGAGGCATTTAGATATTGAAAGCGCCTTCTCCCTAAAGGATTTAGGCAGAAGGATTATTTTTGTTGGCTTATATTAAAAATAAGTTTATAACTTTAAAATTAGAATTTATAGATAAACAATAAATTCAACAACTTACTATTCCCAGCAAAATCCCCTTTAGCCAAAGAATTCGCATCTCCCCCAATAAATACATCATTTTTACCCATAATATATTCAGTAACTAACGAAAACTGATGAATATCCAATTGAGCCCCCAAAATAGTTCGGAAAGATGTCGCAAAACCTGATTGATCTTTATCAAACACTGCATAGCTGATATAGGGTGATAAATCATAGTCTTTATAAAAATCATCAATGTGATAATCAAAATTTGCGACATAATAATTAGCTTTGTTTGCCACATAATATTTTGATTCGAATGAACCTACTGTTGTATAGTTTGGTTCAACCAAAGATTCATTCTTTGCGCGATTCTGTCCAGCTGTCACTGTCAAATTTGCCTTTTGATAATTTAAATGACTAAAAACATTCCATGCATTTCGATGACCTGTTCGTCCATTGTTGTTTTCTAAATCGGAATACCAATAAGATCCTCCTACATTCAGTTTTATTGGAGAACTATCTAGTGGAATTTTTTGATTAACTCTAGCCACCCACATATTTTTTTCTTTAATCGTATCATCGAGACTTGGATTATCAGGCTTAACATAGTTTGCAGAATAGCGAGCAGCGTCCCCAAGACCTCCATAATTTCCCCCATCTCGAGCAAAATAAGCCAAATCTAAGCGAGTATTTTGTCCAAGTTGTTGCTGCCAATTTATCCCTAGATTGTGAGTGTCTTCTAGCCCTACATTATCCAGAGAACTACCATACCAACTGCTCGTCCAAAATCGACTAATACCAAAAGGCATGTCTTGTAGACCAACCGTGATTCGACTATCAGCAGTCAATTTATATCCTAAATTCGCGTTCACGAGTGTTGAAAAATCACACAAAGTATCTTCTTGATAACAACGATACTCCACATTTCCATAAAATTGTTTTGCATCATATTTCAAGTCAATTTTGGCTGCATTGAATTTTAATTTGTGGTCATTATCAGAATAATCTTTTTCCTGATAATTCGCCCTAACCCATCCTGATACCGTAAGTTTACCTAAATTTGTATCTGCATTGCCCCATGACACGATTTCTGCTTTTGCTAGTGTTGGAATGGTGACTAATGCAGCACTGTTTACCAATACAAATAACTTTATAAAAAAATGTGGTGACGTCATAAAAGTTCCCTAATGAAAATATGTTTAAATCAAATTATTTATAAAATTAGAATTTCGAGTTTCAATCATTCTCAATAATCAAAATTGAATTTTATCCAACAGGAAAAATATCCTGCATTTTAGTGGGATCAATAAAATCTTGCCTTGAATAGACTTGCTGTTTGAGATGTAGCTTCAAAGCCTTCGCGATTAGCCGTTGCTTTAAAAAACATTGCGGTAAAGTGTTCATTATTTATTCCTATTTTTTATCTGCTGTTGCATTTCCTTGCCTCAGCAAAAGTGACTCATTTTGAGTAATGGACCTATAAATTGATTGCCTCATGTTTTTAATAACACAATCTGTATTACTAAAAATTAAGCTCAGATTTTTTGCTTTTCTCAAAAAGTCTGTATATGCTCTGACATATAAAAAAATCATATTTGCCGTGATTGTTAAGAAAAATACGCAGAGCATTGACCTAATCTCATTATTTTGCATCGCTGATATTATGCTCGCGAGAGCCACTTTTTATTTTTGGGAGAGAGCCAATTTGCAAAGCTTACTTGGAGATTATTTACTACAACGCTTGCAGCAAGATGTTGAAGGAACACTACAATTGCGTGTTTTTCGCTGTTTGCGCAATGCCATTATTCAAGGTGTCCTTGCTCCCAAGACTCGCTTACCCGCTTCACGAGATCTTGCAAAAGAAATAAAAGTCTCACGTAATACAGTGTTAAGTGCTTATGAACAATTAAGAGCACAAGGATATGTTGAAGCCCGCACAGGGCAAGGGACTTGGATTGCAGAAAAAATACCTGAATCCTTCATGATCAAAGCAGAAAATAACATTTGCCTCACTGAAGAAAATAAACAAAACGAGTCCTATAACCTATCTCAAAGAGGTTCTTATCTGGTCGGTTATTCGGCAGCATCTCCTTATCAATGGGGAGCTTTTGTTCCAGGTGCACCCGACGTAACCGAATTTCCGCATCATATATTCAGTCGAATCCAGACCCGTTTAAGCCGTGAACCCAGTGTTAGTCAATTGATTTACAGTAATGAAGGTGGGTCTATTGAATTACGTCAAGCACTTGCCGAATATCTTACGATTGCACGGTCTGTGCAGTGTGATGCAGATCAAATCATCATTACCGAAGGCACACATCAAGCCATTGATTTAGTTTCACGTACCTTAAGTGATTTAGGAGATGACGTCTGGATTGAAGACCCTGCCTATTGGGGAATTCGTAATATTTTACGCATCAATGGTGTTCACATACGTGCTCTGCCTGTGGATCAACATGGTATTATTCCTGACCTTGATGTTAAAGAATCGCCAAAGTTAATCTTTGTCACGCCTTCGCATCAATATCCTTTGGGATCACATTTGAGTCTTGAACGACGCAAGCAGCTCATCGCATTTGCTCGTCAGCACAAAAGTTGGATTATCGAAGATGATTATGACAGTGAATTCAGATTTTCAGGACAACCTTACCCTTCCTTGCAAGGTCTTGAAGACGATTCTCCCGTCATTTATATGGGAACATTCAGTAAAACAATTTACCCTGCATTGCGTATAGGCTATCTGATTGTCCCCAAAAAGCTATTTTCACCTTTACGAGTGGCTGCCGCAGAATTGTATCGAGGAGGTCATTTACTAGATCAGACCATATTGGCTGAGTTTATTCGAGAGGGACATTATGAAGCACATATTCGCAGGATGCGCCTTCTATACAGTAAGCGCCATGCCTTCTTGGTTGACTTAATCCATAGGCATCTGGGACAAAATTTTCTTCACGAATACAATACAGCAGCGGGTTTGCACCTTATTTTAAAATTACCAAGTGACAGTAATGATGTATTGATTGCTGCAAATGCCTTAGAGAAAGGCGTAAAAGTTCGAGCCCTTTCTCAATATTACACCAAACAATATTCTACCCAGCATAAGGGGCTATTGCTTGGTTTTGCTTGTGTCAATGAACAAAAGATACTGATTGCTTTCGGTATCTTATTAGAATGTTTACGTGATGCAGGTATTCAAACTTTAAATTAAGAAATAATCGTAACTCAGTATTTTAATCATAATTCAGCTTTAAAAAATCTCTTTATAAATTTTCTATTCATGCGCTGCCTAATTCGTTTTTTAATACACTTTTCATTATTTAAATAAATTGGCTCCTTTAAATACATAAAAAATGGCTCTAGTCACCTCATAACAAAAAAGAGAGATTACCAACACTATAGCTTAGGACAGCCCGATGGCAACAGTGTGATCACTCAAGCAAGCAGTCGTGTCATCACATTTTAAGCTGGCTAAATTTTAAGTCGATACTTAAGCCATCAGTCATCGCTTCAATGGATAAATAGTTCATGGATGGAGATAGCATCACCTTGCAACCATATAAAGAATATTAAGGGAAATAATATGATAACAAATCAACCTAACTCAATAGATGATTCATCTCAAGGTCTAAAAAGTGGACTTAAGCCACGTCACCTTACAATGATTTCAATTGCTGGAGTAATAGGCGCCGCTTTATTTATAGGTTCAGGAAGTGTGATTTATTCCACAGGACCCGCTGCGCTTATAGCCTACTCATTAGGAGGGCTTCTCGTTCTTTTAATTATGCGAATGTTAGGTGAAATGGCTGTACTCAACCCAGACAGTGGATCATTTTCAACCTATGCAGACCGAGGAATTGGTCGTTGGGCAGGATTTTCTATCGGGTGGTTATATTGGTCATTTTGGACTTTATTAATGGGTTGGGAAGCATTTGTTGCGGGAAAGATCCTTAATAGTTGGTTTCCGTTTATTCCGATTTGGGGCTATATGTTACTGGTGACAATAAGCCTAGTATGGGTAAATTTACGCAATGTCAAAAACTATGGTGAGTTTGAATTCTGGTTTGCCATGATTAAAGTAGTTGCGATTGTCCTCTTCTTGGTGATCGGAAGTTTAGCGGTTTTACATCTTTGGCCTTGGGGTGATGCCTCTATGCTAGGTGGTGTTACTCATTTGACTTCTAATGAATTTATGCCCAATGGATTTTCAGCCGTGATCACGGCATTACTTGGTGTTATGTTTGCTTACATGGGTGCAGAAATTGTCACAGTTGCAGCTGCCGAGACAAATAACCCTGCGAAAGAAATTCGAAAAGCATCAAACTCAATTGTATGGCGAATCATATTATTCTACGTTGGTTCAATGTTCATTACTGTTTGTTTAATTCCTTACAATAACCCTTTACTCAAAGACCCGACTTGGGGAACATACAGTGTAACTTTAACTGCGCTTGGTATCCCAGAAGCTAGACATATTGTCAATTTTGTCGTTTTAACCTCTGTATGTAGTTGCTTTAACTCTGCGTTATACACCTGTTCACGGATGATGTATTCCCTTTCAAAACGTGGTGATGCGCCCAAAAGTTTCGCATCAACGAATCGCAATAATAGTCCGTGGATTGGGGTCATCTTTTCAAGTATATTTTCAATTATTGCTGCATATCTAACTGCAACAGAAAGTATGAATATTTATGACGTTCTTATGCTAGCAACAGGTACCGTTTCATTATATGTCTATCTCGTTATCGCGATTTCACAGTTAAAACTGCGTAAAAAACTTGAAGCTGAAGGAAAAGAAATTCCATTCAAAATGTGGTTGTTTCCTTGGCTAACCTATGTGGTGATCATTTTTATTGTTGTTGCTTTAATTACGATGGTAATTGAAGGAACTTATTTTAAAGAGGTTTCCTATACAACCCTTCTTGCGGTATTTATTGTTGCTCTTGGCATCTGTGCTCAAAAGTTTAATTGGGGTAAAGATTCTCTCAACAAAACGAAGCAAGACAAAATCAACTTAACTGATCATTCTTGATGAGCCAATTTAACACAAAAATTCACAAGCCCTATCACCATTTTATTGCTAAAACCGCTTTAGCTAAGGCTTATGCATTTTGAAAATAGATAAAGTCTGTTGACACTTCACAGATGCTTGCGACAGCGAAGTGTCAATAGACCCTAAGTCGAATTAAATTATTACATCGCAGTAACTCAAATACGCCTCATATATAGTGTGTTATACAGATCGTAAGACTAATCATCATTTCATCAAAATAAATACACAACAAACATTTGTCCCTCATACAAGCCTAGACATTCTCCATGTATAGCTTGGGCGCTTATTCTACTTTCTTTCCAGAAATTATAAAGAAACCGATCTATTTAATCATTGACTCATCGCTATTCAACAGGACTGATCATTTTTCTAGACCTATTCAGCTTTAGTGTATTACAAAAATGTAATTAAGAAATAACGGCTATTGGCTTGATCTATTTCTAAAATCAAACTAAATTGAATTCAATTCAATTTTTAAAGAACAAAAAATGACTGATAAAAAGATGGACACTTACCTTCGTCTCATTGCTGCGGCAGAACAAGAGTTAATCGCAAACAATGGTCATATGGAAATTAGTGCGATTGCTAAACGAGCAAATAGCTCTGTAGGACTCACCTATCACCACTTTGGTTCCAAAACAGGTTTAATCGCTGCAGTTGTTGACCAATTTTATGAACCACTCAGAGAAATTGCTTTAGGTAACGGGATTTCAATAGACCTCGAGTGGCGTGAAAGAGAAAAGGCACGTACCAAAGCAATCATTGATTATTTTTATAGTCATCCTCTAGCGCCCTTGATTGCAGGTCGTCTTGCTCGTGAACCTGAAGTACTCGATATCGAACGTGCACATATCCAAGCTTTAATCGAACAAGGTGTTCGCAATATTGCTCAAGGGCAAAAGTTAGGACTAATTCCTCTTACACTTGATCCTGAAATCACAGTAGCCATGTTAATGGGTGGCTTACGCCTTGCCATAGATCAAGCTTTGCTTACAGAGCAAAAGCCATCGAATACAACATTGTTGGAACAGCTTTGGTTACTGATCAGCAATACTTTACAACTTGAACCTATCCCAACACCCCATACATCCTAAGTAGTTATGAATAAAAAACTGAACTAAATATTGAGCATCAATATTTTGTTTTAAGGAACATCAAAAAGGGAGTTTTGAAGGATGAAGCAATTCAATATTCATGAATATCAACAGCGTGATCAAGCACAAACATATCGTCAGTTACAGACAGGTTCGGAGCGAAATACAGCCGAAATTGATCAAGATTTCGAAAAATTGATGCGGGATGGCTATGTCATTATCAAAAGTTTAATTTCTCAAGAAAGCTGCCAAGCAATTAAACAAGAAGCATATGCCTTACTTGAGCGAAAAGGACGAAATTCATTCGAGGGACTGCAAACACAACGTGTATATAATGTCCTCGCTAAAACGCGCATCACTGATCAACTTGCAGTACACCCACGAATTCTAGGTTTAATGGACCGTTTGTTTGAACCAGGCTTTCTTCTTTCACAAAGCCAAATGATCAATATTCTTCCAGAAGAGTCAGCACAACATTTACATTATGATGATGCTTTTTATCGCCTACCTCGCCCTAGAAAAGCACTCGGTGCAGCTACAATTTGGGCAATTGATGACTTTACTGAACACAATGGAGCGACAGTGGTTGTGCCGAAAAGTCATTGTTGGGGAGACGATCAAATTGCTCAAAGATCAGCAGCAATATCTGCTGTAATGCCAGCAGGCTCTGTATTGTTTTTTCTGGGTACAACATGGCATGGTGCAGGAGAAAACCAGACCATAGCACCTCGCTTAGCGGTGACACATCAGTACTGTGAGGCTTATTTACGACAACAAGAAAATTATTTGCTTGAGCTATCAAAAGAGACGGTAAAGTCGCTTTCACCAGCACTTCAAGCATTGGTTGGGTACTCCATCTATCCTCCATTTATGGGCATGGTTGATGGTATGCATCCGCTCAGAACATTGGAGTAATGGGTTTTAAGTTTTAAAATAACCAAATGAATGTCGTCATTTGGTTATAGGGCTTCATGCGTTTACTTTTATAGTAGCTTTTATTATGAATTTTCCTTTTATCCTAAACTTCTCTCATCGAGAGAAGTTACCTTCGATATTTATATCACTCAACACACAAATGTTTTGATCAAAGAAGTTAAATATAAAATTAATTTCTCAAATCAACAGCATATGTGAGAGAACCATATAAAAAAGTAATACGCCTTCCCTCATAAGCAACATTTAAAACCTTATACTTAATCAGACCATCTACAGAGTAAATCTCAATTTGATGAATTTTATCACTTACCCAAGGATTTTTATTAAAATGATATCTTAATTGAACAGCCATGGTTTTCTCTATATTGTCTTTATGCCTAGCTCTTACTAAACGATTTATTTTGGTTTTCTTTTTCATTTTAATCCTCATAATTAATATTTGCAGTTGCCTGAGAAAGTAGTCGTTGAATAACCGATCTAGCTACAGCGTATTGTCGAGCTAAAGCATATACACTTTGCCCATTTTTAAATTTTTCTATAATTTCTTTTTTCTTCTTTTTAGTTAATATCTCGGGTCGACCTATTTTATTTATCTTTTTACGCCCGCCCATTTTTTCGAGTTTAACTTTGCGATCAAAATCAGAACACATTTTTAAAAAATGGAAGAATATTTTTTTAACATCTCCTTTTATTTCTTTTTTTGAAAACTCTAAACACACTAAACGTATCCCCTTTTTAAAAATAGTACTGACATTTGAATATATTTCTTTAAAATCACTTCCTAATGAATCTATTCCATCAATGATTAAAAGATCTCCACTTTCAAGTGTATAATTAATTAATATAATTAACTTTTGTCTAAATTTTAATGGTATCCCGATCTTTACCTGCTCAAAAATAAATCTATTTTTTGGAATTTCATAACCATACTTTTTAAGATAATCAACATAATTAAAATCCTCCTTTGAGACCTCATCAGTTCTAAAATATGCATAAGCACGCACAATAGTTCCTCTTTAAACAACAATACCTACATCCAAAATTCAAGAAATATTTAGAACCATCTAATATTTAAAAACACATATGGAACATTTATTTATCAGCAAGACAATCTTAACCAAAAATAAGGGTTCATTATAAAACTGATAGATATATTGTTTAAAAATTTATTTTATTTATTAATTATTATATAATTTAATTACCAATCACAATTAGAGCAGCGCTTTAAATAAAAATTTAAATCTGCTCTAAGTATAATCAGTCATATCATACAGATAATATGACTTATCTATTCATAAATTAATCTTGGGGTTTTCATCTTAAAATTCGACCTTAACAGTTAATTTATCGCTATAGTTACCTGCAGGTAAGTTATCTGGATTAAAATCAAGCACTTTTGCTGTAAATGCATATCCTTGTTGCGTTATTGCATCATAATTACCAGCATTGGTTGTTGCATTGGCACTTGACCATCGTTCACTGCCCCAATTCCCCCATCGCTCAGTCGTTGAGTTTTTATAAATTTCATAAAGTAAAAAATTATTTCCACTATTTGACTTCATGGCACGCTGAAACCCATTTTGTAGATATAAACCATCATCCAAACTCACCATATAAGGTGTTTTTGCTGAGCAACGAATACCCATAGAAGTCTGTACAGGTTCAAACTCATTGGCAAATGCAGCTGTTCCAAAGTTAATATCATTGGTCGAAATACGACAATCTGGTAAAACATTAATTCTAAGGTTCAGAGATGCATCACGTCCCGAACCCCAACTCATTCCAGCCCCAAAGACACCGCGATAGAAACCAGGGCTTTCCTCAAAAAATCCTATTCCACCTACAGCAAGAAAAGGCACAGAATAATACCACTTTACTTTGAAAGGTGTACTGGCTCTATATGTTCCTGGAGGCATAGATTGTCCAGGTGTTATTTTCGCATAAAATGGTAATGAACCATCAACTGAGGAAAAAATATTAATCAATGAAAAAGTACTCAGATCTCGTTCTTCACCGACAACAATCGGACTATTATTGATATCCAAATAATTGACGATCAGAACCTCACCTGTTTGGTCATTAATAAAATTGGTCGGCATTTCACTCACCATATATTTTAAATAGGTTCTATTCGCTGCTGCTAAGCTAAAACCTACACATGATAAGCCTGCACTAAATTGATTGGATTGTGTCCCATTTTCCAGCAAACTGATCGATGAAATATTTCCCATACTGGTATTTCCACTGGAATTAACTGAACAAATCGCTTGGCTCTGACTAGACATAAGCATCAACCCAGTGATAAAGATACTAGTGGGTATCAATTTTTTTAAATTAAAGGTTTTTATATTAAAGATCATGGTTGTACAACCTCATGGCAAACAACAGGCTTAACAACAGCAATTTGCTGTTGTGCTTGTTTGAGATCCAATAAAAAGTTAGCTTTACAGAGTTTTTGATCTGATAGTTGAATACTGATGCTATTTTCAGCTTTTAAATTTTCAAGATACGCAATCCCATCCATGCCCACATAGCTCGACTCATGATCAGCACGATGAACCACGGCACCGACAGGAATCGGCTGTCCATTTTCCTGAACCAGATAAACATTCGCAGCATAAGACTGTTTGATTGGGAATTTCACAACGACACCAGAGCCTAGTTTTGCAGCAATCCGTTTTTCAACCTGAGTTGTATTGTAGTTAGAAGCTAAATTAATTGGATTAATAGTGTATTTAGCAGCGTAATAAGGGGTCACAGTGGGTACAAAAATGTAACCTTTAGAATTACTCTGTCCAATCAGATTATTTTCATAATGTACGGGTACATCAGCGACTTTATTGGTATCAATTAAAGCAAAGGATTGTCCAAGTCGATTTGAAGCAAATATGTCTCCAGACATTAAAATGACTGAACCTGTTAGACCTAACCAGTAGTTATAATTTTTATCCCCTGACATACCAACATCAGTATTCACATATCGGTTACGGTAACTTACACGTGCCTGATTAAAATCATCGCTATTTTCATTGTAACGTCGACTCACATCAAATCCAAAACCACCGCCCATTGGAATATTCTGGTTAAAATTAATATAACCATAGTCTCCATTTGACTGTTTACTGTAACCTAAACTTGTATTTGTATTACGTTTTGATAAGGGTACCGATAATTGAAATGCAGCACTCCAATCTTTTTCAACAAAGTCACGACTAGCACTTAACGATACAGTTGCACCGCGCATGTAAGAAGGTAAGATCGGTGCCCAAGATAAATTCATTAATTTATTTTCAATATCATTGGTTTTGGAACGGATATAAGCAACACCAAAACTACCTGAGTTTTCAGTTGCAAAATAAGTATTCGCTACCCAATTTTTGGTACTATTTGCAGAAATCAAATTGCTGTATTGAAGCTTTGAAAGATCAGCATATTCTTTGTCACGCTGAGAATGATTTAAACCAAAACCAAAACGTTTCTGATTATAGCTATAGCCCAATGTATATTGATTTCCATTGAGATTTTTATTTTCAAAACGGTTTAATTCACGGTCAGCCCAACTCTGAGAAACAGAACTGCTCAACACTCCAAAATGCTTAAGTTTCATGACTGAACCAACGCCAGCCAATCGAAGAGCATTTGAAAATTCTACACGCCCCTCAGTGGTTAACCAGTCATTGATGCCATAACGCGCATCGGCAGAACTAGCAAATTTACCGTATGAAGAATTCTTTATTCCATAATCTTCTCTAATCTGCCCTAAGGATAATGAATAGTCCAATAGTCCAGGTTTAAGCAAAGTATTTGAAACATAAAATGGAACTGCAGTAGATACCTGACGCCCTACACTATCAGTCGTCACAATCACAGCTTCGCCTTTACCATTGATAAAAGGCATATTATTTAAAATAAAAGGTCCAGATTGTATTTCAGAAGTGCTGGTTTTTTGCCCATTAATCAGTAAATCAACTGTACTCGGTAATGCCGCCTCTCCTTTAAACTGTGGCAAAGGATAAGTAATCAAATCTGGTCGTGTACCAAAATTACGTTGAATTTGTAAGCCACCTAAGCGAACAGAACTCCCCCAAGCGTTTTTATTGCCAGTCGTGACATCGCCTGCTAAATAGGACAATACCGTGGTTGGATCATCATATTGCCAAGTCGTATCATAACGTCGATAGCCATCATGATTAAGTTTCGAGTCATTTACAATAGATTTTAAATCTGTTTTTTGATAAATACCGGTATTTTTCAGTACACCATAAGGAGAGAAAAAACGCTGTTCAGTAAATAGTGATGTACTATTTCCCCCCTTCTCAGGACGATAACTATAAAAATCGTAGTTATTCAGTAAACCTGTTCCAGACTCTGCTGTTTGTGCCTTAAACCAAGAATCCTGTCCTCGCATTTGCACAGGCATCCAACTGGCAGGTATATCCACACTAAAATACTGTTTTGCTGAATTGTAATCATATTTCAGTTCAGGGATTTGGTTTAAGGCAACCCAGTCTGATGCCTTCCCTGAAAACCCTAATGTAAAAATCTCTAAATCAGTCAGTATTGTTTCAGGCTGGCTGTCTATATTTTGAAGTGGGATTTTGATTTCCAATTCATCTAATTTAGAGTGTTGAATAAAATAATAATCGCCCTTAACAATCACAGGAACCACCTGTTGAGTTGCATGCTGATTGACGACTAAGTCTAAATAAAGTTTAAACAGCCCATTGACTTCAGAAACATCTTTCGGTGGTGGTGGTAAACTATTTGCATATACATGCGTTGCAAATGCAGGAAGATTAGACATCAAAATAAGTGCGAGACTTCTGCATAAAAAAGAAGGTGGATTTGAGTCGGAGATATAGCGCATTACTGCCCTCCTTCTTTTTTCATTTCAATGAGATCTTGTTTAGCACCTGAGGTATCCACGCCATACAAAGTATTCTGCTGATTCAAACGCGTAAATACTGACTGATCCAACTCAAATTTCATCGTACTGTTTGCCAAGATATATCCAAAGGCTGCTTTCCCGAGTACGATTTGCTCTGAATTGGGACTCAACTGAATACCCGAAAGTCGAGAGAATTTCACTCCTTTATTTTGGATATACAGCTCTGGTACACCTTGTGGGTTGTTTTTAACCCACCAACTCAATATCGGCTTTGCCAATGTATTTTTAGCGTTTGTTTTTTGTGAGGCTTCAGTCAAACCACTCCCCAATCCATTTCCGTATGCAAAGAGTGGAATTGAATAACGCATCTGAAAACTTACAGTAGATGTATTTTGCTCTGAATTTGAATCCAATTTAATGGGCAATTCATCAACTACGATTCGATAAGCATCTTCTTTTCCAGCAATCGTGTTGATCGCTCTCGTTAATCGCAACATATGTTTTTCACCCGCCTTTATTTTGGCGACTGGCGGACTTGGGATGATTTCAGTTTGCTCTTGGTAGGAATCTTGCTGATCCGTTTGATCCCATTTAAAGACTCGAACTTGAACCATTGCATCAGATTTCCCAGTATTTTCTAACCATACTGCAGATGCTTTTTCGTTTGCTTCAATTTTTGGATAAATGGGCCAAATCAAAAAAGTCGCTTGGGCAAATACAGATGAAGCCATTATCGACACAAATACAGCAGATAATGTTCTGCCTGACCATAATTTCATTTTATATACGTTCATGTCATCACCAAGTAATCGTTATTGCGACCATATCTTTATAAAGTCCAGCCGATCGTGGTTGATTGTTGTTATCTAAATCTGCAAAAGCGTATACAGAAAAATTCAATAGCGGATCTGAAACAGTTGTTGGGGTAAGTGTGTAGGCATTTCCACTTACATACTCACTCAGCATATTAGTATCTCGATATAGTTGATAAGATATAAACTCATTTTCTTGAGCATGTTTCATCCGCCGAGAGGAATTTGAAAAGTAATCTCCACTACTCAACATAATTTTTACAGGCAATTGATCAGTACAACGAATATTCCAACTTTGTGCAGTATTTGACCCACCCCACAAAAGTTTATCCTGCGATATCACAGGATGACGACCAAAATCAATTAACTGTTCAACTTTGCTCAGCTCACACCCTTTTTCTATGGTCGCTTGAACCTGAAAAGTGGCTGTAGTTTGTGAGTAAGCACCCGCTGCATTCAACATCAGTAGAATACTCAAAGCTATTTTTTTCATGATTTTTCTTTAAAATTCAATAGTAATTGGAATCGTATCGGTATAATAACCCAGAGAAACTGGCTGTCCGTTATTGACAGTCTGCCCAATTAAATCAAGTGTCTGTGGTTGACCATTATTATTCAAAGTAATGAATTGATTTGGTCTAAGCACATCTCTATTACTCCCATATAAAATGTTGTAAGCAAGATAATCGGTGCCATTACTCATTGCGCGGAAGTAATTTGTACGGAAAGACAATGGCACTTGCCCATCATTTTGACCATTTCCGAAAGTGATTTTGATTGGCGAATTAGTCAAACATTGAATCGTTAGACCTGAACCAGAAGCATTAGTTAAGCGAGTCTCAATAACTTGATTAAATGAAGCCATTGTTTCGCCGAAATCTAATTGACCTAGATTTAACCCATTTGATCCACTATTCATGGGTTGGTTATTCACCTGACAAGATGGTTCAAGTTCTATCTGCAATTTGAGCTTGGCACCCAACTGCCCTGCATGTACAAACGTTGCAATAAAACCACAAGTTAGAAACCCCAAACATTGTTTCAAAAATAGATGCATACGCTCCTCCTCTAGGCAGATTTGTTACGCATAACAAATCTGCTCACTGTTACGTATACGGATTAGAAATTAACAGTCACCAATAAAGTATCTTGATAGTCGCCTTGTGCTTTTGCTGTACCGCTATTTGCAGCAATCGCACCAAAAATTGGCACCTGTTCAGATACGCCAGAAGCAGCGCTAAAGCTTTGCGGTGTATTGATTGCATAGGCGGTTGTGCGTGCCGCATCACGGTATACGTTATAGCTGACTAAGTCTGTACCTGTTGTATGTTTAAGACTACGATCAGCGCGTTGCCCACCATCAATCGCTACGGTAAAGTTAACAGGTGTCGTACTGTCGCATTTTACATTGAGATGACTGCCCGTTGCTGAAGCTGCAACTTGTGCAGTTAGGATGTTGTCCCAATTGCCCGATGTTTTTCCGAAATCCAATGTACCAAACTGGTTGATACTGCCTGCAACTGTAGAGCCTTCTACAGTACAACCTGTTGAAACATTGAGTTTAACATCTACCTGACCAGTAACAGCCGCTTGTGCAGTTGCGATATACCCTGTGCCCAACAGTAAAGAAAGTGTTAATTTTTTAAGAATATTCATACTAAATCCCATGATATGTATTATTTGTTAACTGCGACACATTAAATGTGAATGCGAACAAATCATTACATGCGACTCAGTACTGCTCAATAAACACACAAAAGAATAGAAAAAAATATAAATCAAACTATTGATTTTTATATAAAAATTTAAAAAATCATATGTACTAAATTACACAATAGTTTAAAACATATGAATAAAACATATTTCAATCAGAATTTTAGTAAAAAAATTAAAAATTATTATTTAATATCAATAAATTAAATATAACAAAAAATACAGCTCCCTATATTCTTTTTTATAGTTAGCTTAAAAATAAGACTTCATCGAATGATGATCAAGAGTTGTATTGATTCAGCGACTTCAATGATCAAAGAATGAGCGACATGCTAGGTATTAGATTTTTGCGAAAATAGTCTAAAGAAGTGATTTTCAATGCTGGAAAATAATTTAATCAAGCCATATCAAACATCACACAAATTAAACTCATCATCATTATTCTTGAAAACTCGCATCATATAAATAAAGTGTTTTCAATGCCTGCAATTTTGTCCAAAATTTCGCTTAATTTGTGTAGACGGTGCTCTACTTTTCTTCGGAGAAAAGTAGCAAAAGCCCTTTGTTGGTCGAAGGTAGATACTTATCACTCTTGAGTAACGGCAGTATCCATACCACCAAAGGCGATAACAATTTCAAATAAAATAGGCAAAAGGAAAAGCAAAATTAATTTACATTTTGAATTCTATATAAAATTTTTGCTGGAATAAAATTCTGTTGAATTAGCATGAGTTTAACTTAATTCGATGAATCATATAATTTGTTATAAAAAATCAAGATTTAAATGTATTTGATTTAAATCTTGATTTCTTTAAAGTTAACTTATTTTTTTCAGATTAAGCAGCTAAATGACCTTCAAATCTCAAATCAGCTGTTGTACTTAAAATTGCTTTGCGTAAAGTTCTAACCATGAAGTCTACATGTTGTTTATTGAGGATTAATGGTGGAGACATGATGTTCATATGTCCGACAGGACGAATAATTAAACCCTCTTTCTGACAGTATTCAGCGATTCGAGCACCGACATTGACAGAACTCGGGAAAAGCGTTTTGGTTTTTTTATCGGCTAAATTTTCAATACACATCATAAATTTCTTACCGCGTACCTCTCCAACGATGTCTAAATCAACCAGCGTTTTTAATTGATCTTCAAAGTATTGTCCGACATCTTGAACGTGTTCAAGCAAATTTTCACGTTCAATAATTTCGATATTCTTTAAAGCAGCTGCACAGGAAACGGGATGCCCCGAATAGGTAAAACCATGGGTAAATAGTGCCCCATCTGCTTGAGGTTGATTGATGACCTCATAAATCTCATCAGAAATAATTGTTGCCCCCAAAGGTAAGTAACCAGAAGATAAACCTTTGGCACAGGTAATAATATCTGGAACAATCCCGAATTCAGATTCCGAAGCAAAGAAATACCCAATACGCCCAAATGCAGTCACCACTTCATCTGATACATATAAAACTCCATATTTACGGCAAATTTCTAAAGTTTTTTTATGGTAACCCTCAGGTGGCATAATCACTCCGCCAGCCCCCATAATCGGTTCGGCAAAAAATGCAGCGACATTTTCTGGACCCAGTTCCAAAATTTTATTTTCGAGCTCCTGTACCTTTTCATTGCAAAATTCGTCAAGACTCTGACCTTCTGCTCTGCGGTATGGATTTGGACATGAAATATGGTGTACCAATTCACGGTCAATATCAAAACCGATATGATCAAACTCAACACCTGTGAGTGACATACTGATATAGGTACTACCGTGATAACCATCTTTTCGAGAAATTAACTTTTTCTTGGTCGGTTTTCCCAACTGATTAAAATAAAAGTGAATCACACGTACTGCTGTATCATTAGCAACTGAACCCCCGCAACCAAACAGCACATGATTTAAATTTCCTGGTGCCAATTCAGCAATTTTTGCCGACAATTGTGCAGCAGGAATCGAAGTATGATGTCCAAATGCAGAATAATAAGGGATTTGCATCACCTGTTCTGAAATGGCATCAGCGATTTCTTTGCGTCCATAGCCAACATTGACACACCATAGACCACCGATTCCATCTAGATATTTATTTCCCTCTGCATCAAAAACATAACATCCTTCGCTATGTGCAAGAATCATTGCACCTTCATCTTTAAAAGTCGCAAAGTCAGTCCAAGGATGAATATGGTGTTCTTTGTCTTTCTTCCAAATTTCAGTAATTTGTGTTGTTGATAACTGTTTCATGTGATAACTCCTTGTTAAAATTCAAATTTCATTTCATCAAGCTTTCGATTGATTGAGGATGAAAGAGTTGTTGCTTCATTGCCAATTTGATCCAAAGAATGCTGATGATGGTGGTCAGTCCAATGACAACACCCACCCAAGTAAATATTTTGACTCTCAAATCAGGCGTAGGAACGGCATAGAAAATCGTTAAGACCATCCCAACAATGCCGATGATTTGTAGGAATGGATAAAATGGTGCTTTATAAGGTCGAGACATTTTGGGATAACGTTGACGCAAAACCATGACATTGATATGTGCAATGATGTAAGCGATCAACCAAGAGATACATGCCGCTGTTAACAGAACTTTAATGACTTCGGTTTCACGCTGCGATAACAACATTGGAATCATGATGATGACCGCAACGAAAAGCACACCCACCCATGGCACATTATTTTTCTGATTGACTTGAGCAAATATGGACAAAACTTGTTTATTCAGCGCCATTCCCTGCAACATCCGTGGTAAGGCAGCTAAGGTCGCATTTAGAGTACTTAAGGTTGCAAATAATGCACCAACAGCAATAAACAACAATCCTGTCGGACCAAAGACCGCTGTTGCATATTCAATATGTGGGGTCAAAGAATTGATCAAATGATCTTGAGGTAAAAAGAATAGCGCTCCCAAACCATATAATGAAATCGTGATAAATATCGTGCTAAGCCCGATATACATCGCTCGGGGAATATTTTTACTGGCATTTTTTGATTCCTCGATCATCGGGACCACAAACTCTACCCCGACAAATCCCCAAAATGCTAAAGCAACAAGTGCTACAGTATTGCTATCAAATTTTATGTGGTGATCCACGACTTGAGTATGTGGATAATACCAACCGGTAATTGCAAAAATTCCCAGCAAAAGTAATAAAACAACCATGACAAAAGCCACGATATTCTGAACTTTTGAAAAAATATCAATTTTCAGCAGATTTAAACCGACTGAAATAAATAAAATAATAAAACCGATGCCAAAATAAGGTACATCTAGTTTAAATATCTTTCTAATGACATCATCAATTAAAATCAATTCTGCTGAAACAGCAAACATCGCAACCAAAATATAACCGCAAAATACCGAAAGCATCGCGGGCAAATGCCCAGTTGCTACTAGGCTATAATCACTGATACTGCCACTCTTAGGAACGAGAAGCGCTAACTCTGCAAATGAAGTTGCATAGCTGATCGCTAGAAAAAAACCGATAATCAGTGGGATAAAAAAACTGATCCCACTTAAACCAAATCCTTGCAAAATAATCACCATCACCCCTTGCGAGAGGACCAAGCCAACGGCAATGGCGATTAAATTAAACAAGCTTAGTTTTTTCTCACTCACTGTTTTCGCATGATGAATAAAACTGCGTCCATGCTTATTATTTTGTCCTGTCATCTGCTCCTCCCTCCTAGAGTGAAGATTAAAGATTTGAATTTAAATATTATTTCATGCAGTTTTTTCTTGTTGGATGAATAAATGTCTTTGGGTTTTATCTTGATATTCTAAATATTGACGTTGAATATCGATGTGCCCTGCAATACGTTTGGCATCATGCCATACCCCCCAAATAAAACTTGAACCGCGCCCATATAGATAAGGCAAGCCAACAAAATAAACCCCTGGTTCAGTGGATACACCTAACTTATGATTGGGTTTACCATTCACATCAAAGGCATTTACATCTAACCAATCATAGTCATAGCCAAAACCTGATGCCCAAATAATTGAGCCAATGCTGGCTTGAGTTAAATCCAGCGTTAAGATCGGTTGTTGAATACATTGAGCATCTTTCAAGATATGGCGAGCTTCTGGTTCTTCGGGTAAATCGATACCCGTACGTCGAACATACGCGTCTGCGGCATCTAGAAATTCAAAATATGCCTGATCACTTTCTTGTAAATTCTTTTGCAGATCATCGTGAAAACTTACGTTATCTTGATCAAATTGTTTTGTCATTCCTACAAGCGTGATGCCTTCAATTGCCAATCGTCTAAAATCAATCGATTGCCCCCCATGTGCCCCACTGACCGCCAAGCCTTTTAAAGGTCCTGTATCGGTTTTACTGCTGTCCCATCCGCCCAATACACCTAGCCACCACACATTATCACGTTGCCGATAAACACGAGGTGGTCGCTCATGACGCCCCACAGATAAATAGACTTTTTTGCCAGCACGATTTAATTCATCAGCAATTTGCACACCTGAAGAACCTGCCCCTACAACCAAGACAGCACCATCTGGCATTTGCTCTGGGTTCTTGTATTGATCAGAATGTATCTGGTACAAATCTTGTCTTTTCGGTGCTATCTCAGGAATCATGGCTTTTTGAAATGGTCCTGTTGCCACCACAACCCGATGTGCTTTTAAGGTACCTTGAGATGTTGCAACAATAAATCCTGCCGCTTGCGGATTGGTTTGTACTTTTTTGACTTCTACATGTGTGTAAATAGGCGCATTAAATCGCTTGGCATATTTTTCAAAGTATTCCGCAACTTGATCATGGTGTACAAAACTATCTGGATCTGCATCAAACGCCATATTGGGAAAGCGGTCATGCCAACAAGGTCCATTGGCCACTAAAGAATCCCAACGGCGTGTACGCCAAGCTTCCGCTATTCTATTTTTTTCTAAGACCACATGAGGAATGTTTAATTCTGTCAGATGTTCACTCATTGCCACACCAGCTTGACCTGCACCAATAACCACCGTATCTATTTCTAATTGATCTAAACTCATTTTTAATCCTTGTCGAACTGAGTCATTTATTTTCAACAATTCATTGTTGAATCCACTCCAATGTTGTATTTCCCAGCTGTAACGGGTTGTATATATGCTTTGCTTTATATTTCGCTTTGCAGAAGTGAAATATCGAAAAGAACAAAAACATTGTTTAAGAAAAATATAGGCAGTCGATGAGTAAAGAGAAAATAGGATATCCAAAACAAATGAATCAAGAAAACTGAATCTAAGAACCAAACCAATGAAATTACTCAATAAATTTTAAATATTTTTAAATTTTTATTGCGCTTTAGATTGCTACGGAAAAACTAAATTAATAGAAAGGAAAACACAAATTGTGACTCTAAGCGAAGTCAGCATACTAGATAAATACTTTCATTGACTTAGGACGCAGCTGTGAAACATACCCGTATTCGGACTTTTAATACTCAAAAAACCTATCCAGAACAAAACTTGAACAATGATCTTTGCCAAGCTGTGGTGGCACGTGGTCGCACTGTATTCCTTCGTGGGCAAATTGGGCAAAATCTAGATACATCTGAAAGTGTCGCGCTTGCTGATGTCAAAGGTCAAACTGAACAAGCCATGTTTAACATCGACATGCTTCTCAAAGAAGCAGGAGGTGAGTTGGCTGACATTTGTAAAATCACCGTATATATCGTCGATCCACGTTATCGTGAAGATGTCTATCGTGTCGTAGGTAAATGGCTTAAAGGTGTCTATCCCGTTTCAACTGGAATCGTTGTTTCTGCTTTAGCTCGACCTGAGTGGCTTGTGGAAGTCGATGCGACTGCTGTGATTCCTGATTAAAATAAGCAACGACACGAGAACGTTATGACATTTTCAATTATTGCAAGATGTAGTGAAACAGGACAATTTGGTGCTGCGATCAGTTCATCCTCTCCCGCTGTTGCCGCAAGATGTATTCGTGCCAAAGCTGGTGTCGGGGTTGCAGCAAGTCAAAATATAACCGACCCAAGTTTGGCCAACATTTTACTTGAAATGACCAAATACAATATATCACCACATCGCGCGATCACGGAATTAACTAGAAATACAGATTTCATAGAATATCGACAGTTGAGTTTATTAGATGCCGTGAATGAGCCTTTTGCATTTAGTGGAGAACACACCTTAGGGATTTATGCACAACATATTGGGAAGCATGCAGTATGTGCAGGTAATTTACTCGCAAATGATCAAGTGCCCCATGTTATGCTGAAACAGTTCGAACAAAGTAAAGGTGTTTTAGCAGAACGTTTGCTCAAAGCACTAAAAGCTGGAGAACAGGCTGGTGGGGAAGCTGGAGCAATACATTCTGCTGGTCTTTTAGTTGTTGACAAGTTGGAATGGCCCATCATTGATTTACGCGTAGACTGGTCAGTGCGACCCATTTCCGATCTCATCGAACTATGGCAGATTTATCAACCGCAAATTGATGATTATATATTAAGAGCATTAGATCCAATGCGCGCGCGTAGCTTTGGTGTTCCAGGAAATGAATAAACCTTTTTAGGGTATACAATGGAGGTGTATCCAAAGTGTTAAATCGAATTTCTTTAAGACAAATGGAATACTTTGTTGCAACCGCAGAATGTGGCAGCATCATCATTGCTTCGGAGAAGATACATGTATCCTCTCCATCTATTTCCGCTGCAATTGCACATATTGAAGCCGAATTACAAACTCAACTCTTTATCCGACAACATGCCAAAGGCTTAATCCCAACCACTGTGGGCAAAAGTGTCATGTTGGAATGCAAAAAAATCTTAAATCAAGCATCCAGCCTATACTCTCTTACGGCTGAATTTTCAGGTTCAATTCGTGGACCTTTAAAACTTGGGTGCTTTCCTGCTTTTACACCGATGATTTATGCCGACATCATCAATGGCTTTTCCAATTTATATAAGCAAGTTTCTTTAGATCTCTATGAAGATGATCAACAAGCTCTTCTCAATGCACTGATCCGTAACGATATTGATTTGGCTTTAACCTATGACCTGAATATAGATGCAAATATTATTCATTTTGAACCATTAACCAAGTTACCCCCACATGCACTGGTCAGTGAACAGCATCCCTTAGCTTTATTTCCTGCTGTCACCCTAGAGGAACTCTCAACATATCCCATGATTCTTTTAGATATGCCCTTTAGCAATGAATATTTTTTATCGTTATTTAGCACTAAAAATCTCAAACCCAATGTTGTCCGCTCTTCAAAGAATATTGATGTGGTTCGTTCAATGGTTGCCAATAATATTGGTTATACCATATTAAATGTTCGCCCAAAAAATAATTACAGTCTTGATGGTAAGCGATTGATACGAATACGCATTGCTGAAGAACATCGCCCCATGTATATCGGTATAGCAACCCCTAAAAATGTACCAAAGAATATTGTCGTTGAAGCATTTATTAGTCGTTGTAAAAGCTTTATCTCTGATCAATTTATTTCTGGTATGAGCTCTGCTCATTTCTACGATCCCTATATAAAAAACCAAACACAAAAGGACGCCTCAGATGTCTAACTTATCTAGTATTCAATTGCTTCAAAAACTTATTGAATTCGATACGACATCGCATAAAAGTAATTTAGCGCTAATCTCTTATGTCAAAAATCTACTTGAATCTAAGGGAATCAGTATATTTTTAAATTCAAATGCTGAGCAAACCAAAGCCAACTTATTTGCAACGATTGGACCTAAAGACCGAGCTGGCATCTTATTGTCTGGGCATACGGATGTTGTTCCCGTTGAAGGACAAGCATGGAGTAGTAATCCATTTCAAGCATTGATCAAAGATCATAAAATTTATGGTCGGGGTACTGCGGATATGAAGGGGTTCATCGCCTGTGCAATTCACGCCATGATCAACGCAGTAGACTTGCCTCAATTAAATAAACCACTACATTTATGTCTTTCTTATGATGAAGAAATCGGTTGTATTGGTGTACGCGGTATTCTTGGTTTGCTCTCCGAATTTATTATTCAACCAGAGCTTTGTATCATTGGTGAGCCCACCAGTATGAATATCGCAACAGGTCATAAAGGTAAAGCAGTATTCAAAGCCATATGTCATGGTCAAGAAGGTCACTCTGCTTTAGCACCATTGTATGTCAATGCAATTCATAATGCGCAAAGTTTGATTGAGGCGATTCGCACTACGCAAAAAGAGATCGCGGAAGGTTCTATTTTAGACACGGACTATGATGTACCCTTTAGCACGGTACACATAGGAAAAATACACGGTGGTAAAGCGTTAAATATCGTGCCCAATGAATGTATCTTAGATTATGAGATTCGTAATATTGCTGAACAAACAACAGATGCCATACAAGAAAAAATTTTTAATTATATTGAACAGAGTCCTTCTGCAAAATTTGTCAATATTCAGGAAATCAATCAATACCCCGGACTGAATACATCGACGACCATTCAAGCGGTTAAATTCTTACAATCACTGCTCAAACCCGAAACTGAATTACAGAAAATATCATTTGGTACAGAAGGCGGATTATTTCAACAGCAATTGAATACGGCTGTGTTAGTTTGTGGTCCAGGTTCGATTCAAGTCGCACACAAGCCTGATGAATATATCGAAATTTCTCAGATGGATGAATGTGATGCTTTTTTTGAGCGTTTGCTCAGTTGTATTGCCGCTTAAACATGATGCAGATTGCAAAATTTTATTTCAAAAGGATATAAAGGTTCAACTGTTTTACTAGATGAAGTATTGATACCTATAAGAAAATAGGGATGCCTACTAATTTGTTTTTTCTAAAGCAAAAGCTTATATAAAACGAATTCACAACCTGATCTAAAAATTATACGGTTTATTGTGCCATAACATTAAAATTCTAAGGAAACTCAATGAAACTCAAACAGGATTGGTTCGATCAACTTTCTCAAATTAAACTCCCAAAGTCTTATTTTATAGCAGGACAATATGTTGAGGCTAAACAAACATACCCTGTCACAAACCCTGCCACTGGCGAGTTTTTAGTCAGCATGTCAGCATGTGATGCACAAGAAGTCAATCAAGCTGTGCAACATGCCAGAAATACCTTTCAAAGCGGGGTGTGGTCACGATTAGCTCCACGTGAACGTAAACAGAAACTCAAAAAACTTGCAGAACTGATTCTTGAGCATGCTGAAGAACTTGCCTTACTTGAAAGTCTCAATGTGGGTAAACCGATTCAAGATTCACTCAATGTTGATATTCCCGGTGCAGCATTCTGTTTTGAGTGGTATGCGGAAAGCATCGATAAAATGTATGATGAAATTGCCCCGACCCACCACGATCAGTTGGCGATGATTTGTCGTGAACCCATCGGGGTTGTTGCAGCTGTTGTGCCGTGGAACTTTCCACTGGATTTAGCGAGTTGGAAACTTGCACCTGCATTGGCAACAGGGAATTGCGTGCTGTTAAAGCCTGCTGAACAATCTCCTTTTACTGCACTTAAACTGGCAGAACTTGCCCAACAGGCAGGAATCCCAGATGGTGTTTTGCAAGTCCTTACAGGCTTAGGGCAAGTCACTGGACAAGCCTTAGGACGCCACCCTGATATTGATTGTTTGGTCTTCACAGGCTCGACGGAAACAGCCAAAAAGTTTTTAGTTTATTCAGCTGAATCCAATATGAAGCCTGTTTGGCCTGAAACAGGCGGAAAAAGTGCCAATATTATCTTTGCAGATGCAAATATTGATCAAGCCCTTGATAAAGCGATTTTTGGGGCTTTCTATAATCAAGGTGAAGTGTGTTCTGCAAATTCGCGTATATTATTGGAACGCAGTATTGCACCACAATTTATTCAAAAATTTGTCGAAAAAGCAAAAAATATCAAGATTGGGCATCCACTTGATCCCAATACCCAAATGGGATGCTTAATTGATCGCCAACATGCCAACAATGTACGACTAGCAATTGACCAAGCTAAGTCACAAGGTGCTGAATGTCATAGCATTAGTTTAAATTTAGATGATGATTTAGATCAAGCAAGCTATATTGCGCCAACAATTTTGACTGGCGTTACACCGGAATTTGATATCTTTCACAAAGAGGTTTTTGGTCCAGTGGTGAGCATCACGACCTTTGAAACTCAAGAAGAAGCAATCGAACTTGCTAATCACTCAATCTATGGACTTGCCGCTTCGATCTGGACGCAAGATATCCAAAAAGCCATCATTCTTTCCAAGCAACTTTTAGTTGGGACTGTATCCATCAATACCGTAGATGCTTTAGATGTCTGCACACCTTTCGGTGGATACAAGCAATCTGGCTATGGTCGTGATTTATCGCTACATGCAATCGATAAGTTTACTCAATTAAAGACTACTTGGATTCAACTCTAAGCCATCGTTTTTATATGAATAGATGCGATGCATAGCGCTTAGGTAACATCAGAATGTAAGTATAGCCTGCATGATGCTTTTTCAAATTTAATCTGACAGTTTAATCCAATTATAGTGACTGTCAGATTGATATTTATTTGAAGAATATTAATCAATTAACGATATAAAATTTTAATATAATTGAAAAGAGTTGAGCCTTTTATGATTTTTGTCATGTAAAATTCTTTAAATTATATCCACTATTGCTACAATATCCTACTATAGAGACAGTGTTATAGCTTTTAATCCCCACCTCTAAAACTAAGTTAAAGTCTTCAATCTTGTTTCCCTATTATGATCCATCTCTATGACCCACACCTTTTCAGACCATCCTCAAATTCGCCTTGTTTTTAGTTTTGACGAACTGATCAAAACAGCATTTCAAGGTGATACCAATGCAATGTGTTGGCACAGAAATTTAACGGGCGATTTTAAAGAGATTGTGTCTAAACTCGAGTTAAAAGAAAATATAACAGAAGTGTCTGAGGAAGATCTTCTTGCTTTAAAACTTACTGAACAAGGTGAACTGGCAAGAGAAATTATTTTAAATGATATAAAACAATTAACTCGGCTTGGTGCTTCGCCTACACTAAACCTCATTCAATATTATAAACGTGATGAGGAATTAGATTTCATTTCTACGGATGTTTATTCGTTTCATGTTGACCGCTCTCCGATTGAAACAGATACTTTCTTATGCACTTATCATGGCGCGTCTAGTGATATTCTACTAAACGCTGAGGCTGAGCAAAAAATACTTATTCCAGAAATTCGAGAAAAACTTAAAGCACTCCATGAAGGGTCAGCAGCAGAGTTTGAAAACTTTTTAAAAGACTATTTTTTTGATTTACATTATCAGCCTAAACCCAACGCCTTACCGATTAACTTAGGCTTAGGTCATCTTTGGCGTTTAGCCGTTGATCATCCAACACAGCAAGTTTTGCCTTGTGTTCATCGAGCCCCAGTCGAAAGTGATGGAGAGTATCGCTTGTTGTTGATTTGTTAGGGTTAGCGTGTAGGATCAAGTCGGAACTAATACATATTACCGTGTACTTATCTCTTTACCATCTAAAGTGAAAGATACGTCTGTATTCGCTAAATCTTTAAATATACTGTCAGGGACTTGATCAGATGTTAGCTGATTTGTTGCAACCAAATATTGCAATAAATTATATTTATCATCTTCTTTTGTATAGTATTTAACTTTACCATCATTTTTTGTGGTAATGAGTGAATTATCCTCAACAGCAACCTGCGCAACTTGTCCACTTTGAACTGTACTTGATACATCGCCTGTAGTCGGTCCAACGCCAGAGGCGACTAAACCCGTGATTGCACTGATCATACTCTTTTCATCTGCTGTTAAATCTTTTGCATCCTTACAATATAAGTATTGTGCAAGTTTGGGTACTACCGCTTCCGCTCCTACTGCTGAAAGTCCAACAGTCAATGCATCATTCTAAACGTTTGAATTAAATATCATCGCAGGTTATTAAATTTTCGAATTTTATGAAACAATTATAAACACTCTATACTTTCGCAAGAAGCCTATTAATTTATATAAAACTACATGTTTTTCAACCAGTCTGGTTCTTCCACTTCAGGTACATGACTATATTCTCTATTTTCAACTACTGGAAGCCATCCACTTCCTGATTCGAACATAGACAGGTTTTCAATAATATACAAATCATTCTCAAGCTTAGATATGGTAATTAAGCCATATTTATAATGAAGATACTCTCCTCCAGCACCTGCAGATACTCTTAAATCAATTTCTTTATACTCCCAACCTGTTACAAGACCTGTAACCTGAGGATAAGCGACTAAAAAATCGATTTCAAATTTTTCAGCAATCTTACATAAACACGGTATTTGTGATGTTTTAAGCATATTTTCTGTATGAAGATCGTCTTCGAATTTAGCTTGAACTTGTAACATTATTTAAAATTCCTTGGGATTATAGCCTCGCCAGTAAACGCATTCTTAAAGGTCTCAAGTGGACTAAAATAACTTTTACCATGTGGATCGCGAATTGCTACCACTTTTTGCCCTGCCCTTTCAGTGATACCATCCACTACAACAAAATGTGAGAATTCTTTTGGGTTTTTAGAATCAGTAATTCTTACAATAACTGGGGTACCTTTATCGGTATAGCGACTAATGTCATTGATAGTACGACCATTAAGAAATAAATTTTCAACATTATTCTTACTTAGTAAATTAGAAACTTCTTTCGATAATATTCCTTCTTGAGTTGGTTTAAGCGTAGCAATTAAAGATTCCACATTCACAGGCTTACCCAACGTATCTAAAACCATAGCACATGAATTATGACCACATGTAGGTTCTTTTCCTTCTAAATTTAAGCCCATTAGAGGGAACTCTATCTTTTAGCTCTTTATGCAACAAAGCCTATCACTACTACAAGCATTTAAATTTCCTAAAGTTAAATTAAATAGCTATAGTATGCCCCTAGTTTTAGTTGATCCATTTTAATTAGGACTATTTAATGAATTTTATAATTTCATCAGGAAGATATATTCCTTTATTAGCTACCAAAATTCCATTATCATCAAGTATGAAACTATTTTCACTTTTAGATAATACATAAGCTAATTTATTCATAATTTTTATTGTTTCAGGATCTCTACTTTTTGAACTAATATCATACATATAATAATATAAAACATCATCTTCATTTTTATCAGGAAAGCAACTTAAAATTAATGACTCGCCTAATACTGTATCCTTTAAGTCCTTTAAAGTTGTTTCAATATTATAAATATCAACCCAAATTCTTGCCTTTAGAGTATCTATATATAATTTTTTCTGATCTTCATCAAAAATTAATTTAACATCTGAAATATTATTTTGTTCTAGTTCATTTTTAATAAAATTAAACAAAAAAGTAGATGAAAGATTATTTTTACATGGAATCGAGTACGAAATCATAAAACACCCTTTTTTACTTATTAAAAGTAGATCTATTAATAATTAACCAACCATCTTTTGTGTTAATTGAAACTGATTTTACAGCACCTTCATTTAAGATATTACTGATAGGTGTTCCTGGTTTTATAAAATCATTTAACTGTTTTCGGGTAATGCCTGTTTGGACAGCATCAATATACATTTCTGCTTGATGATATCCTTCTTTTTTCAAAGCAGCATCTGCTTTTAATATATTTCGCTGTATAGCAGTTAAACCATTTCCTGTAAATGTTTTAAGTTGAACAGGTATACCATCGAGCCAACCATCAATAGCAGGATATCTAGCTGTAGGAGTACCTTCAAAAATACCACCTTTCAAATCAATAATACTCTGAGCCTGTTGAATTTCATGTGATTCCATGTGTTGCATATTCACTAATTTACTAGATTTAGGAGCTGGTAATGCTAGAAGTTTCTGCGTTGCAACTTTACCTATTTTTGATTCTAAAGCAATAATGACTTCTTCAGTCAATTTTATTGGACCTGATAATGTTCTAGAGAAACCTAAACTTAACATCGATGCTTTAGCTAACTGCCTTTCATTTGGTGTTATATATTCTCCCGTTAATGGATCATTATCAGCCCCTAAAGCTGCTGCTAATTGACGAACTGTCAAATCGTTTATAATTCCAATCGCCTTCTCACCCATAGTTTTTTCAGGTATTGGAATAATGCAACTCTGACCTTTTGGACAGCTAAATTTAGGCTGACCTTCATCTTTCTTTTTATTTTCAGCTAATTTCTTTTCAATACCCTGACTAATTATTGAAAACTCATTATTTTCAACAGCATTTTGCCCAACCACACCTGCTATCTGCGCATTAAATGCTGAATCTCCTACAGTTCCGCCAACAGCGACTCCGATTGCAGCTGTCAAATCGCGGATGCTAGTTTTAACATCTTCTGGTAAAAGATTAGGATCAAAATCAGCTGTTTTAGGATTTATCGCAGTTTTGCCATCATTGTAACGTCCAGCTAAATAATCCGCCGCTGCTTCACTCGCAACCGCCGCACTGCCTCCTGCTGCTGGGTTACCGCCATTTACAAAGGCAAGCGTTGCTCCCAATATCGCATGGGCAGCCAATTGAGCTACTTTATTCTTGTCTTCGCCATGCCCCAATTGTTGCCCAATGACATTTATACATATGGTGCAAGAGTATTGGCTGCAATCTGTAAGTCAGTTTGCCCACCTAAGAGACTATATTGGGAACGAGGCAATTTATTACATGTTTAATTTTCACAGACATCTTAACTATCAGTTGAAAATAATACAATTTATTACTATTGCCACTCTTCTATTCATCTGGATCTATATCCCATAACTCAGGATTTGGATTAGCATATTGACCATTTTCAATAACTTTGCACCATCCTACACCATTTACAAACATACTTAATCCAATAATATTGAACCTTTTATTATCAATTTGGTCTAAAGTAATTAAGCTTCTTTTATAGTATAAGTAATCTCCTCCAGCCCCAGCAGGAATCCTTTCATTTAAATCATACCAAGACCATTCTAAAACATACCCTGAGACAAGGGGTACTGTCTCAAAAAAATCAATTATAAAATTACTATCTATTTTGACTAAACACGGAATATCAGAACATTCCAACATCATTTCAGAATAAATATTATCAGGAAGCTCTAAATTTAAAATTAACATTTACTTATAATTCCTAGGAACAATTGCTTCACCATTAAAAGATTTTTTATAGGATCAAAATCTCCAGTTGAGACAAAATCATTAACTATTTTTTAATTATTTTTAAGCCAATCTGGCTCTTCAACCTCTACAATATTTGTATATTCTCTACTTTCTATTACCTCAATCCATCCCATTCCCAATACAAAGATTGATAAATTTTCAATTATATATCGATCAGTTTCTTTTTTAGAAATTGAAATTAGCCCATAACTATAATGTGTATATTTTCCCCCCGCACCAGCGGGGACCCTCATATCAATGTCTCTATGATTCCAATCCTCAACCACCCCTATGACTTGAGGATTTGCAACCAAAAACTCAATTTCAAATATCCTAGAGATTTTACACAAACAAGGCATCCTATCTGCTTCTAATATCATTTCTGTATACAAATTATCAGAAAAACTAGCAGTTAACTCTAACATTACTTATAACTCCTAGGAATAACAGCATCCCCTGTGAATGATTTTTTGAAACTATCTAATGGACTCAAATATGACTTCCCATGAGGATCTCTGATTGCTAGAACCTTTTGTCCGTTTCTTACAGTAACCCCATCTACAACCACAAAATGTAAAAAATCTCGACTCTTGTCATCAATTCTAACAATTACAGGAGTACACGCTTGTAGTGCTTGGAAATAATAGTTATTTTTTTGCTTATCTATTTTCTTATCTGCCATTAAAACTCCGAATAAATTATCCTCTTCTACCACATTTTGCGCAACGTTCCCACTCTGAACTGTATTTGATACATCACCTGTAGTCGCTCCAACACCAGAGGCGACTAAACCAGTGATTGCACTGATCGTACTCTTTTCATCTGCCGTTAAATCTTTTGCATCCTTACCATATAAGAAATTAGATAAAACTGGTGCGGCTGCCTCAGCTCCTCCTGCTGAAAGTCAAGCAGTCAATGCATCATTTCCTCCCGCTGCTGCAACTGCTGCACCTAGAACGGTATGGGCTAAAATATGCGCTGTACTTCCTTCTGCATCCTTAGATTTAAAGTATTGACCTATCTCATAACTTGCTACAGGACTTAAGGTTGCTGTCGCAATACTAAGTCCTGAACTTGTTGGCGCTGACAATCCTGTTGATATCGTATCAACCAATACACCTAGTTTTTGATAGTTGGCGACTTTGTCATTGTAAGCATTCAATTGGGTCTGCTCTTGATCACTTAAACTTAAACCCTGTTTTTGTTTGTCTATAATGGATTGATTTTCTTTCTTCGCTTCATCAATCTTCTTATTAATCTCTGCTTTTGCTTCTTGGCGATTTGCATCGAAGTTCTTCGTCACTTCCATCTGCAAGTTAATTTCACTTTGAACCTTATCTTTATCAAAGTTATTTTTCAACGCACCACTGTTTTCTCGGGCTGTATCTGTCGTCACACTGGTCAAGATGTCTGACTTGATCTGTTCAGCGGTTTTACCTGTTAATGCTTGCTGACCTTGTTCATCTCGAATGGTGATATTTGACGTATTGATACCGCTCTTGGTCACACTACTGTCTTTATCACTGTCTAAACCAAAACCGATCGACTTACTTACACCTGTAGTCGTGGATGCATGTTGATCAATTTTGTTTGGTGTAGAAAGTACAGTATCAGGCGTTTTGCCACCTTTTTCATCACTTTTGCCTGCATTAAACCCTGCACTCAAGCTAATACCTTTGGCATCATACTCACTGACATTACGAATATCTGAATGCGTCAATGTGCCTGTATCTAAACTATTTTTCTTTAAGTTTTCAGCAGTCTGTGTCGAAGTAATGATCGCTCCTTTCAAATCAGTATTATTCTTCACCTTGATCTGATAACCATCATCTCCAGCGAAAACTCCTGACTGTTCGTTTACCGACGCATAATTGGCATTTACATTGGA
>NZ_AMFQ01000035.1:0-335 GCF_000335555.1 Acinetobacter sp. WC-743
TGAGTATAATCCCTTAACCCAAAGACCCGCAGCTCATCCAATGCGAGCGAGAGTGGTTGGTCCAAGTGGAGAAGAAATCCATGTGGATGAATGGGGACGCATCAAGGTTCGCTTCCTCTTTACCCGCAATGAAGACCACAGTCACGATGGTGGCGCAGGCGCGAATAACAATGATACTGACTCAGCTTGGGTTGATGTACTCACGCCGTGGGCAGGCGAAGGTTATGGAGCTCGCTTCTTACCGAGGATTGGGGAGATTGTAGTCATCGACTTCTTTGATGGCAACATTGACAGACCATTCGTGGTGGGTCGAATCCATGAAGCGCAACGCAGTC
>NZ_AMFQ01000036.1:0-3795 GCF_000335555.1 Acinetobacter sp. WC-743
GACAGGCGCTCAAATTAATTCTGGTTCGGCAACGATTTCTCAAAATGGGCATACCCTGAATATTAATCAAAGTAGTCAAACACTGAGCACCAATTGGAACAGCTTTAACATTGGTCAAAATGCGACAGTCAATTTTAACCAAAATAATGCATCTTCAGTCGCAATTAACCATGTATTAGACAGTAATGCTTCGCAAATCATGGGGCGTTTAAATGCCAATGGTCAGGTGTTTCTGCTCAATCCTAATGGTGTGGTTTTCTCTAAAACCGCTCAAGTGAATGTTGGGGGATTGGTTGCTTCAACGTTAGCACTTACGGACCATGATATTCAAAATGGTCAATTCACTTTAAAAGGCGATGCCAATAGTCATGCAAGTATAGAAAATTATGGCACTATTCAAACTTTAAAAGGTGGAACAGTGGCGCTGATTGCGCCGAATGTTAAAAATACAGGTTCTATTACCACACCAAATGGAACTACGCATTTAACATCCGCTAGTCAAGTCACGCTTGCTTTACAGGATGGTTCACTGACCCAATACCAAGTGGATCAAGGGGTTCTTAAAGGTTTGGTGGACAATGGAGGAGCAATTCTTGCTGATAATGGCGCAGTCTATTTAACTGCAAAAGCCAAAGACAGTTTAAGTAAAGCCGTTGTGAATCATTCAGGCATTATCGAAGCCAACCGTTTAAGTCAAAATGCCAAAGGCGAAATTATTCTACTGGGTGATATGCAAACTGGTACAACCACTGTGAGTGGCGTACTGAAAGCTGAAGGAAAAAATGGTCAGGATGGTGGATTTATTGAAACCTCGGCAGCTGATGTTAAGATCGATCAAACTACGGCTGTGTCCACTCGATCAGACAGTGGAAAAACAGGAACTTGGTTAATCGACCCTACAGATTTCAGTATTAATTCGGGTAATGCATCAGCAAGTAGTAGTGGCATTGGTGCAACCACTTTAGCAAGCAGTCTTGCAACCAGTAATGTCATATTACTAACCAGCACTACGGGTAATCAAAAGGGTGATATCAATGTTAATGCTGATGTGACTTGGGGGAGTGCGACTAGCCTGACTTTAAATGCACAAAATAACATTAATATTAATGCCAACATTACAGCGACCAATAATAGTGGCAAACTTAATTTGATTTATGGGCAAAATACAGCCAATACCAGCGCAAATTATTATATTAACAATGGCGCAAAAATAAACTTAAAGGCAGGGCAGAACTTTAGTACCCAAAAAGGAACGGCAGCCACCATTAACTATCAAGTCATTACGGCTTTGGGCGCACAAGGTTCAATTACAAGTCAAGATTTACAAGGTATTAACGGCAACCTAAGTGGTAATTATGTGTTGGGTGCAGACATAGATGCCAGCAGTTCGGAGCTATGGAATGGTTATACAGGATTCGACCCAATTGGCTTTTATAATGCAAATTTAAGCCCAATGGATCTATCACAACAGACTTTTCGGGGACGTTTTGATGGATTAGGTCATGCGATTGATGGGCTCAGTATTGAGTCTATGTATCAGGGGATCGGCTTGTTTGCGATTACGCATCAGGATGCACTGATACAAAATGTTGGGCTGACTAATATTGGTATTTCGGGTTATGGAAAAACTGGTGGTTTGGTTGGACTTAATCTGGGCACAATTAATAATGCCTATGTCAATACAGGGCTGGTCACAGGAAATACTGAACAGTATGGTGGATTGGTTGGCTGGAATTTTAATTATGGCAATATTTTAAACTCATATGCCAATGTGACTGTAAAAGGGAAATATTCAAATAATAACTATATTGGCGGTCTGGTTGGTTATAGCGATGGGCTAATCAGTTCTTCTTTTGCAACAGGTCCAGTGACAGGAAATAATTATGTTGGTGGATTAGTTGGAGGAACTTCGGGACCAGTCAATAATTCTTATGCCACAGGCACAGTGATTGGAAATCAATATGTTGGTGGATTAGTTGGTTTTAATGGAGGAAATGTTGATAAGACTTATTCTTCAGGTAATATCATTGGAAATCAGTATGTTGGTGGTCTTGTTGGTGGCGGTAATGGTATAACCACAAATAGTTTCTGGAACACCAGTACTTCTGGAAGAACAAGCAGTGCTGGTGGTGTAGGAAAAACCACAGCAGAACTTCAACAAATTTCAACTTTTGCAAATTGGGATATTGATGATGCCGGAGGCACTGGTAAAATTTGGCGTATTTATGAAGGTAGATCTGCTCCCTTACTACGTCATTTTCTAAAACCTTTGGTCACAGAAGTCGTCGCTAATTTTGCTAACAAAACTTATGATGGGGTGATTGCTTCAGGAACGCTAGCTTCAGGACTAAATTATAAAACAACCGGTAAAAATGCAGGTGTTTATAGTTTAAATGATGGTTCAATCTTGATCAGTGGCGTTCCTACAGGGGCAAATACAACACAATTTGGTAATGATGTTATATATAAAGACAATGGTGGATCAGGAACACTGACAATAACAACAAAGAGTTTAAATATCGGTGGTTTAAGTGCAGTAAACAAAGTTTATAACGCATCAAAAACTGCGTCATTAACAGGAAATGCAAGTATTGTAGGTGGAATATCGGGTGATTCTATTTCGTTGTCTGGAACTGGAATTGGATTATTTTCTGACAAAAATGTCGGTAATGATAAAAATGTGACTGTTTCAGGTTTTACGTTGTCGGGAACAGATGCTTTAAATTACACCTTGCTACAGCCGACAAATCTTAAAGCTAATATAACGCCTGCAGTTTTAACCATTAATGGAATAAGTATTGCAGATAAAACCTATGATGGTTTGTCCAATGCAACCATAAATGGCACTGCTTCAATCAATCCAATTGCAGGAGATTTTGTTGGATTGAGTGGTAGTGGTATAGGAACATTTACAGATAAGAATGCAGGAATTAGGTCTGTGAGCGTAACAGGCTATAACTTAACAGGTGTGGATGCTGGAAATTATATTTTTAGTCAGCCTATAGGTTTAAGTGCCACAATTCATAAAGCGCAAGCCATTGTAAAGGCAAATAGTTTAAATACGACCTATAATGGACAAAACCAAACTGCATCAGGCTTTACTGCAACAGGTCTGGTGAGTGGTGAAGATAGCTCAGTATTGACAGGTGTCACAGCATCCGTAACGGCTAAAGATGCAGGTAGTTATACGAATAAAGCCAATGGCGTTGATAAAAACTACGATCTGACCTTTGTGGATGGCGCTTTGGATATTGCCAAAGCCAAAGCGACGGTGACAGCGAATAGCGTATCAACTGTTTATAACGGACAAAATCAAACTGCATCAGGCTTTAGTGCAACAGGTCTGGTCAATGGCGAAGATAGTTCGATATTGACAGGTGTCACAGCATCTGTAACGGCTAAAGACGCAGGCAGTTATACGAACAAAGCCAATGGCGTTGATAAAAACTATGATCTGACCTTTGTCGATGGTGCATTGGATATTGCCAAAGCCAAAGCGACTGTAACGGCGAATAGTTTAAATACGACCTATAACGGCAAAAACCAAACAGCATCAGGCTTTACTGCTACTGGTTTGGTCAATGGTGAAACTGAATCTGTACTTTCTGGTGTCACAGCATCCGTAACCGCTAAAGATGCAGGCAGTTATACGAACAAAGCCAATGGTGTTGATAAAAACTACGATCTGAGCTTTGTTGATGGTGCATTGGATATTGCCAAAGCCAAAGCGACTGTAACGGCGAATAGCGTATCAACTGTTTATAATGGACAAAATCAAACAGCTGCTGGCTTTAG